>NZ_SCFG01000019.1:0-85454 GCF_022496645.1 Pseudomonas sp. TMW22089 | reverse complement strand
GGTGAGTGAGTCGATATCGATCTACAACAGCGAGCGTCCGCACCAGTCTTTGAAATACAAAACGCCCGATGCAATGCATCGGGCGTTGGGGTGAAACAGGTGTAAACCTATTTCAGGACTAGACACCTGGAAGATTTGCTTGAACAGACGCCGTATCTCGCCGGGCCGCGATTGAGCCTGGCTGATGTGGCCCTTGCGCCATTTGTGCGGCAGTTTGCCCACGTCGATCGAGACTGGTTCGAGCAAGCACCCTACCCGCGCCTGAGAGCGTGGCTGGAGCGGTTTCTGGCAAGCGAGTTATTCACCTCAATCATGGCCAGGTCCTGAACCCAAACCTGCAGGAGCGAGCTTTTCCTGGATCAAAAGCTCGCGAGGCAAGCTCGCTCCTACAGGGGCTTCAAGGGCAACGTCAGCCCTTACCGCGCACCATGCTTTGCAGCACCCCGTCCCGGCGAATCCAGCCATGGAACAACGCCGCGGCCAAATGCAGCAATACGGTAAAAAACAGCAAATACGCCAAATAGGTATGGGCCTTGCGCAAAAAGGCAAAGGTGCCGGGACTGGCCGGCACTATCCCGGGCAGCTGCAAGGAACTGCTGAGCATCACCGGATCACCCGCTGCCGAAATCATCGCCCAGCCCACAATCGGCAAGCAGAACATCAACCCGTACAGCAACAGGTGAGACATCCTGGCCGCCAATACCTGGACCGCCGGCAGATCCGCCGGCAACCCTGGCTGGCGGGTTGAAAAGCGCACAAACAGGCGTACGACTACCAGCAGCAGTATCGCAATGCCCAGAGGCTTGTGCAGATTCAACAGCCATTCATGGCGCTCGGACACCGATGCCGCCATGCCCGCACCAATAAACAACATGGCGATAACCATCACCGCCATCAACCAGTGCAGAAAACGCGCCACCGGGGCGAAATGTGAGACTGGAGCGCTCATGGCCGTTTCTCCTGGGAAAGCTGATCGACTTCACTGGTGCGCCGCAGATACGAACTGGCATAGGCCGCCGAACGTGCCGCCAGCAACGGATCATCCGAAGGTTCAATGCCCCTTGGCAGGATCAGCGGGTCATAGTTGATATCGCGACATTCTCCCGAGTTCTGTTGCTCGGCCTGTTGCAACACCAGGGTGCCGGCGTTGATCACCTTGCGCCCGGCAGGCCAGGCCTTGCTGGCGTCGTTGACCGGGTCACCGGCCTCGGCCAGGGTCAGGTTGAGCTGCCATTTCAGCGGCCCTGCGGCCAGGCGCCGGGTCAGGTCCTGTTCCAGATAGTCAGCATCATCGGGCGCCGTGGCGCCCGGGGCATCCTGGCCTTCAGGTACTACGCCCCAGCGCACGGCCTGACGTTGCCCGACAGCATTGACCAGATAAAACGCATTGATCCCGTTATAGCTTTCGGTGGCGAAACTGGCTGATGGCTTCGCGGTTTTGACCCACTGCAGGAACGGGGCTGATTCAGGGTGCGCCGCAAAAAACCCGGGCATGGCTCCGGGCCGGGGTTTACCGGTTGCCGGATCCGGCGCGCCGGCTTGCAGCATCTGGTAGAACGCCTCGGGGGTGCCCACTGCAAACACCGGCATGCTGTTCATGCCCGTGCGCCATTGCTGGCCGTTGGCCTCGGTGAAGCGCAGCGCCAGGCTGCGTATCGGCACACTGCTGTCGGGCGCGTACGGATTGCCGCTGGGCAAGGCAAAGCGCCCCACCACCGGGGTGCGCCCGTCCTCGAAAACCTGGGCCCGGGACAAACCCTGGGCATTGCCGTTGCTCTGGAAATACCCCACCACACAGATACCCTTGGCATGGTTGCGTCGGTACCCCGGATACACACCGTTGTTGTGCTCCAGCGCATTGACCAGGGTTTTAGGGCGCAAACGCTGGGAATCCAGCGTACCGTTGACGTAATAAAACGCCCCGGCCATGACCACCACAACAACACCGATCCCGGCCAGACGCAGCATCACACTGGCCGGGCTCAACGGTGGCTTGGCAGGCCGCACGGGCGGCAATTGATCTACCATAAAAAACTCCAGGGCCATGGGGCCGTCAGGTGGATTGCCTATGAGACGAAGGCCGGACCGGCTTATTCCCGCAGTAGAGGAATGTTTTTCAGGCATTTATTTTTGCCCCTCGGGAATAACCATCAATCCTGGTCGTCTGCATGCTGATGACCCCGACTAACAGACCAACGCCTTGCAGGTCCCCATGTCACCCTTTGACGAGCAACTGCGCGAACTGATCCCGCGCCTCAGGCGATTTGCCCTGTCGCTGACACGCCACTCCAGCAATGCCGACGATCTGGTGCAAACCTGCCTGGAACGGGCACTGGCCAGCGTGGCGAGCAAACGTCCCGAAGGCGATTTGCGGGCCTGGCTATTCACTATTTTGTATCGCCAGTTTGTCGACAACCATCGGCGCTCGCGGCGCTATGCCCGCATGCTCGAATTTTTTACCGGGCGCGATGACACTCAGCCCTCAACCGAACGCACAGTCATCGCGCAGTCGACGTTGCAGGCATTCGAACGCCTGAGCACCGAGCAACGGGCCTTACTGCTGTGGGTATCGGTGGAGGGCATGAGTTACCAGCAAGTGGCCGACATTCTGGAGGTGCCAATTGGCACCGTGATGTCGCGTCTGTCACGCGCACGCCAGGCCTTGCGCCAACTCAGCGAAGGCGAAATCACCCGCCCTGCCCTGCGGAGACTGAAATGATCACCACCCCGCCCAGTGAGCGTGACCTGCACGCTTATGTCGATTACGCGCTCAGCGAAGCTGAACGCCACCAGGTTGAGCAGTATCTGCAGGCCAACCCTGAAGTCGCTGCCCGGGTGCAAGCCTGGCAGCGGGACGCTCAGGTGTTGCGTACGGCGTTGCAGCAAAGCCTGCAGCAGCCGGAAAATCCGGCACTCGACCCCGTAGCCATACGCCAGCGATTGCACCGCCAGTCACGTCGCCAGTGGGCAACAGCGGCAGTGCTGTTAATCGCCGTGAGCATCGGCGGCGTCGGCGGCTGGCAAGCCCGGCAAATCACTCAGGGCTCCGCTGGCTTGCCCATGACCGATGCACTGGCAGCCCATCGCATGTTTGCGCTGCAGGGCTTTCTGCCGGCCGACTACAAGGTGCAGCAAAGCAATGACATGCAGGGCTGGATAGATGGTTATTTCAATCAGGCCGAACGCTTGCCGGACCTGAGCGGTGCGGGCTTCCGGCCGGTCAGCGGGCGATTGCTGACCACCGATCAGGGCGGTGCGGCGATGGTGTTGTACGAGAATGGCCAGGGCCAGCACATCAGCTTCTACATCCGCCCGCCCGGCCCGCAAAACAACCTGTTGCCACGGGGCAGCCGGCGCGATGGCGATTTGCAGGCGGACTACTGGTCCGGGCCCGGCTACAACTACGCCATGGTCGGCCCGGCAGACGGCCCAACCACAGAATTGCTCGAGACAGGACACAACCTGTAGCCGCGAATAAAAGCTCAATATTTATTGAGCTCCTACAGGGGGGCAGATCATTTCAGGCTACAACTACGCCATGGTCGGCCCGGCAGACGGCCCAACCGCAGAATTGCTCGAGACAGGACACAACCTGTAGCCGCGAATAAAAGCTCAATATTTATTGAGCCCTGCAGGAGCGAGCTTGCCTCGCGAGCTCTTCCCGACAAAGCTGAAAGCTCGCGAGGCAAGCTCGCTCCTACAAGGGGGGCAGGTCTTTTCAGGATTGGGTTTTATGGTCCAGGGCGGCGTAGAAGTTAGCGCTTTGCTGCAGGTACTTCTGGGTATAGCTGGGGGATTTTTTGTCGCTGATGAGCACGCTGGCACTGGCAGGCAGGGCCACGGTGGCAGAGATGGCGGAGGCAGCAATCACGGAGAAAAGATTGAAATTCATGGCGGTAACCCTCGACGATTCAGTTGGCTTGCTTGCCTTTTCAGGCCGTGGAACCAACTTAACGCCAAGGGTCATCCCGCAGAAATTCATTGCAGCACTAGCCTCTATCAGCAGGATTAATAGAGGGCTGCAAGCCCCTGATTACGGGCGCTTGATGAATTTCAGATCTGAAGGCGCATCCATGGCCAGGGTTTGCAGGGTTTTACCCAGCTTGCCGGTCTGCGGGTCGCGCTCCAGCACCACGATGGCATTGCTCATCTGATTGGCGATCAACAGGAACTTGCCGTTGGGGCTCAGGGCAAACTCCCGGGGATGGTCTCCCTCCACCGAACGGCGTTGAATCTCGCTCAGCTCACCGTTCGCCGGATTGATTGCAAATACCAGAATTTCATTGGCCTTGCCGCGGTTGCTCACGTAAAGAAACTTGCCATCCGGCGACGCATGCACCGCACCTGCGGCACGATTTTGCGCTGGCTGGCCGTGGGCCAGTTCCAGTGCCTGGCGCTGCTTGAGCTGACCGTCGGCATAGTCGAACACAAACACCTGGGCACTCATTTCAGTGGTCAGGTACGCGTGCTTGCCGTCCTTGGAGAATAACAAGTGACGCGGACCGCTACCCGCCGGCAACTCGACATAGGCCGGATCGGCAGCCACCAAAGGATGCTCTGGGTTGGCCGCCGGATCGTACTTGTAGACAAAAACCTTGTCGGCCCCCAGGTCACTGGCGAATACAAACTTGCCGTCCGGTGAAGACACCACCGAATGCACGTGTGCCGACATCTGGCGCTCAGGGTTTACCCGGCTGGCCGGATGGCTGCTCATCTGGGTCACAGACTGCAACTCGCCCCGGGCGTTTATCGGCACCACCGCCAGGCTGCCGCCCGGATCGGCGTGCACACCGTAGTTGGCAACAAACAGGTAGCGCTCGTCGCCGCTAAGGCTGGAATGGGTCGGCTCTTCGCCCAGGGTCTTGACCTGATTGATCAGGTTCAGCTCATTGGTTTTCGGATCGATCGACAAACTGCTGACACGCCCCACCACATCGGCCTGGCCCTGCCCGTTTTCATTGACCACAAACAGGCGGCTTTGATCGCGAGATAAAGTCAGCCACGAAGGGTTGGTGGCCTTGAACACTTGCAGCGGCTCGGGGGTGAGCCGCCCGCTCTGACTGTCGAACTGTAAACGGTAAATCCCCTGGCTCTTGCCCTGGGTATAGGACCCTACCAGCAGCTCGACCTCAGACCCGAAGGCCGCCTGCGCCGACATGGCGCCAATGCCTGAAGCCATCAACAAGGGTAACCATTTAAACTTCATCAACCACCTCAGTGTCATCGTCGTCATTGCTCGCGCTAAATGCGCTGAGGCAAACCAGGCGGTGCTCACCCGAGTCGCCGGTCAGGGTCCAGCTTTTCAATGCTTCGTCAAACACGGCTGCATCCAGCTGTGCGAGAGTGAAGCTCCAACGCTTTTCGGCACGACCATCCATGCACTTGATGAGCAACTGCACATCGTCCAGAGAAAAATCCCAGGCATGCAGCCCGTCAATTTCCAGCATGTCGCTGGTTTCAAGGGCTGCACGCAAGGTCTGGTTTGAATCGCTCATTAATCTATCACCTGTTGGAAAGGCGTAATGATAGGTCAAACCTGCGTACTAACCCATGGATGAATAGCTCTGGCGGCTGATTAATGATCGCTAGCCGGACGGGCACTGGCGGCAAACTCATCGGGCTTGAGTGCATGTTTGCGCTCCAGGGTGCGATACACCACCACCGTCAGCAACAGCCCGAACACCATCACCCCCGAAAGGAAGTACAGGCCCGACGCCAGGTTGCCGGTGTGTTCCTTGAGCGCACCTATCACGAACGGTCCTATATAGCCGCCCAGGTTGCCCACCGAGTTGATCAGGGCTATCCCGGCGGCAGCACTGGCACCGGCAAAAAAGCGCCCGGGCAAGGTCCAGAAAATCGCCGTGCAGGAGAACAACGAGAAAGCCACCAGGCACAGAGCCCCCAGTTGCAGTGCCGGAACCGTCAGCCATGCACTCAGGAACAGACCGATCGCCCCCAGCACATACAGGCCGCCCAGGTGGCCGTAACGGTCATTCAGGCGATCCGAGCTGCGGGGAATGATCAGCAAGCCGATGATGCCGAAGATGTAGGGCACCGAGGACACGAAGCCGGTTGTCAGATCGCTGCCACCAAACTGCTTGATCAGCGTCGGCAGCCACAGGCCCAGGCCGTAGATGCTCAGGGTGACGGGTAGATAGAACAGCGCCAGCAGCAACACCCGCTTGTCTTTCAAAGCATGCAGCGGATTACCGTGGCGGGTCTGGCCGTATTGCTGCAGGTCTTTTTCCAGCTCCCCCAGCAGCCAGCTCTTCTCGTCCCGGGTCATCCAGTTGACCTGTTGCGGGCCGTCCGGCAGGTAGCGCAGTACCGGCCAGGTCAACAGGATGGCCGGCATGCCGATGACAATGAACAACCATTGCCAGCCATGCAGCCCCAGCACCCCGTCCATGCCCAGCAGGCCGCCGGACACCGGGCCGGTGATCATCATGGCAATGGGTTGCGAGAGGATGAACAGGCCCAGGATCTTGCCGCGATGGCGCACCGGGAACCACTGGGTGATGTAGTACAGCACGCCAGGAAAGAAGCCTGCCTCGGCGACACCGAGCAAAAAGCGCATCACGTAGAAACTCTGCGGCCCCTGGACAAAGGCCATGCCGATGGTGATCGCGCCCCAGGTCAGCATGATCCGGGCGAACCAGCGCCGGGCGCCAAAGCGCTCCAGCATCAGGTTGCTGGGGATCTCCATCAAGAAGTAACCGATAAAGAACAACCCGGCACCCAGGCCGTAGGCCGCATCGCCTATGCCGATGTCTGCGCCCATATGCAGCTTGGCGAAGCCCACGGCAGAGCGGTCCACATAGGCAATCAGGTACAGCAGGATCAGAAACGGAATGAGTTTTAGCGTGATGCGGCGGATAAGCCCGGATTCCTGGCTCATGTGACGGTCTCCCATTGTTTTTGTTATGGCACCTCTGGAGTGGCCTCAGGCGGGAAAATGCCAGGATCAGCTCTCAGTTGAATCGGACTATATAGTAATACTATTTACCCAACAACACTTCCAAACAGAGCCATTTAGCGCTAACTTCTGCCACAGAAAATAAATTAGTCATACAATAAGAGAGGCCGCAATGTCTGACAAAACCCCTCCACTGCGTTCCGCCCAATGGTTTGGCAGCGCAGATAAAAACGGTTTCATGTACCGCAGCTGGATGAAGAACCAGGGCATTGCCGACCATCAGTTCCAGGGCAAGCCGATCATCGGCATCTGTAACACCTGGTCAGAGCTGACCCCGTGCAACGCCCACTTCCGCACCATTGCCGAACACGTAAAACGCGGTGTGATCGAGGCCGGAGGGTTTCCGGTGGAGTTTCCGGTGTTTTCCAACGGTGAGTCGAACCTGCGCCCTACTGCCATGCTCACCCGCAACCTGGCCAGCATGGACGTGGAAGAAGCGATTCGCGGCAATCCGATTGATGGCGTAGTGCTGCTGACCGGCTGCGACAAAACCACCCCGGCCCTGTTGATGGGCGCAGCCAGTTGCGATGTGCCGGCCATCGTGGTCACCGGCGGGCCGATGCTCAATGGCAAGCACAAGGGCAAAGATATCGGCGCCGGCACCATCGTCTGGCAAATGCACGAGTCCTATAAGGCCGGCAATATCAGCCTTGACGAGTTCCTTTCCGCTGAAGCCGGCATGTCACGCTCGGCAGGCACCTGCAACACCATGGGCACCGCCTCCACCATGGCCTGCATGGCCGAAGCCCTGGGCACTTCGTTACCGCACAACGCGGCGATCCCTGCGGTGGATTCACGGCGCTATGTCCTGGCGCACATGTCCGGCATGCGCGCCGTGGCAATGGTTCGCGAGGACTTGCGTCTGTCCAAGGTGCTGACCAGAGAAGCCTTTGAGAATGCGATTCGGGTCAACGCCGCCATTGGCGGCTCGACTAACGCGGTGATCCACCTTAAAGCCATCGCCGGACGCATCGGCGTCGATCTGGAGCTGGACGACTGGACCCGCATCGGCCGCGGCACCCCGACCCTGGTTGATCTGCAGCCTTCCGGGCGCTTCTTGATGGAAGAGTTCTACTATGCCGGCGGCCTGCCTGCGGTACTGCGCCGACTGGGGGAAAACAACCTGATCCCGCACCCGGACGCCCTGACCGTCAATGGCAAGAGTCTGTGGGAAAACGTCAAGAACTCGCCGATTTATGGTGACGACGAAGTCATCCGTGCCATCGAAAACCCGCTGGTGGCCGATGGCGGTATCTGCGTGCTGCGCGGCAATCTGGCACCACTGGGGGCCGTGCTCAAACCATCGGCGGCGACCCCGGCCCTGATGAAGCATCGTGGTCAGGCCGTGGTGTTCGAGAACTTCGACATGTACAAGCAGCGCATCAACGATCCGGATCTGCAAGTCACTGCCGACTCGATCCTGGTGATGAAAAACTGCGGGCCCAAGGGTTATCCGGGCATGGCCGAAGTCGGCAACATGGGCTTGCCTGCCAAGCTGCTGGCCCAGGGAGTGACCGATATGGTGCGCATCTCCGATGCCCGCATGAGCGGCACCGCCTACGGCACCGTGGTCTTGCATGTGGCACCGGAAGCGGCAGCCGGAGGGCCTCTGGCGGCGGTTCAGGAAGGTGACTGGATCGAACTGGACTGCGCCGGCGGGCGCCTGCATCTGGATATCCCGGATGCAGAACTGGCGGCCCGTCTGGCCGATATTCCACCGCCACAGAAACTGCTGATCGGTGGTTACCGCCAGCTCTATATCGACCACGTGATGCAAGCCGATCAAGGTTGTGATTTTGACTTCCTGGTGGGTTGCCGCGGCTCCGAAGTGCCGCGCCACTCCCACTAACCCCGGCCCTGCAGGAGCGAGCTTGCTCGCGAGCTTTTCTCCAGCCAGCTGAAGAGCTCGCTCCTGCAGCTTGTTCGACCTTTGCCCATCAGGTTTTGTGCCACCTGTAAAACCGGCGCCTGCTATGATCGGCGCTTTTCAGCCACAGGACCGACCCGCGCCCAATGGATTATCGTCAGCCCTCCGAGCGCAAAAGCATGCACGCGCGCATCGTTCAGGAACTCGGCATGCAGATTGTTTCCGGCCGATTGAAACCCGATGACAAGCTGCCCGCCGAAGCCTTGCTGTGCGAAGAATATGCCGTCAGCCGCCCGGTATTGCGTGAAGCCACGCGGGTGCTGGTGGCCAAGGGCCTGGTGTATTCCAGGCCGCGAGTGGGCACCGTGGTCAAGCCGCGCCGTGAATGGCATATGCTCGACCCCGATGTGCTGCACTGGCTGATGCAAAGCTCACCGCAAAACGAGTTTTTTGCCTTGCTGACCAGTGTGCGCAGCATTATCGAGCCCGCTGTTGCCGCCCTCGCCGCCCAGCATGCCACCGAAGATGAGATAGCCTCGATCCGCGAGGCTTATGAGCGCATGGAGCATGCTCAAACCCCCGAAGCCTTGCTGCAACCTGATCTGGATTTTCACAGCCGGATCGCCGACGCGACCCATAACGACCTGTTGTCCAACCTGTGCAACATGCTGTCGCTGGCCTTGCGTGAAGCGTTGAAGCACTCCAATCGCCGGCCTAACCTGCACGAACTGGCGTTGCCCAGGCACAAGGCGATTCTGACCGCGATAGAAAACCACGACGCCCTCGGCGCCCGGCATGCCACCCTGGTGCAGCTGGACGATGCGCGCACCGCGCTGGATGTGGTGTTGGGACAGACGCACTGACGCATCTTTGAACCTGTAGGAGCGAGCTGTTTAAAAAGCTCGCTCCTACAACCGAAGGCCGGATCAGGCCAGGCTTTTGCTGACCACTTCAAACACGTCGCTGGAAAGCTCGCCCGAGCTGCGGATGCGCTCCAGTTCGGCTTTCATCAACGCCTGACGGGCGCTGTCGTATTTGCGCCAGCGGGTCAGTGGCGCCAGTTGCCGCGAAGCAATCTGCGGATTGAAGCCATTGAGCTCAATCACCAGGTCCGCCAGGAAGCGATACCCCGAACCATCCGCCGCATGGAAGTTGATCAGGTTCTGCCCGGCAAAGGCACCGACCAGAGCCCGTACCTTGTTCGGGTTCTTGATGTTGAAGGCCGGGTGCTCCATCAACTGTTTAACCCGCTGCAGACCACCTGGCAAACCGCTGCCCGCCTGCACACTGAACCATTGGTCCATGACCAGCGGATTGTCCTTGAACTGATCGGCAAAGCTGGCCAGCGCCGCGGCCTTTTCAGCCTCGAACGGCGAATTGACCAGTACTGCCAGAGCCGTCAGGCGCTCGGTCATGTTGTCGCTGTGTTCGAACTGCTCCTGCGCCGCGGCCAGCACCTGCGGTTTACCGCTGAGCATCAGGTACGACAGCGCGATGTTTTGCAACGCGCGACGGGCAAAATGTTCGGCTTCGGCCACATACGGCGTGACTTTCGACACTTCACGGTTGCTCTGATAGCGCGCCCACAGGCCGTCAAACAGGCTATCGGCCAGTTGCTTGCGGGCAAACTCACGGGCCACGTGGATGGCTTCTACATCGGCCACTTCGCTGATTTCGGTGAGATAGGCTTCGCCCGGCAGCGACAGCATTTCGCCAATCATCGCCTGATCCAGTTGCTGGTTGCCCAGCACAGTGCGCAAAGCTTCAACCAGACGCTGATCCATGACCAGTGCTGCGCCACGCTGATGCTGGCCAATCAATTCCTGGAGTACCAGCACGGCCAGTTGCTGACCGGCATCCCAGCGGTTAAAACCATCGCTGTCATGCTGCATCAGGAACATCAACTGGTCACGGCTGTATGGAAATTGCAGTTTGACCGGCGCCGAAAACTCGCGCAGCAGCGAAGGCAATGGCTGCTCATTGATGCCAACGAAGGTGAAGGTTTGCTCAGCCTCGGTTACGCATAGCACGCGGCTGGTGCCGCAAGCCGCCGGTTCACCCTTGAGTTGCAGCGCGATTTCTGCGCCCCGGGCATCCAGCAGGCCCAACTGCACCGGAATCACAAACGGCAGTTTCTCAACCTTGTCCGGAGTCGCCGGGCAGCTTTGGGCGAACGTCAGGCTGTAGGTTTTCTGTGCTGCGTCATAGTGCTCGCTGACCGCCAGGCGCGGGGTGCCTGCCTGGCTGTACCAGCGCTTGAACTGGCTCAGGTCGGCGCCGTTGGCGTCTTCCATGGCCTTGATAAAGTCATCGCAGGTCACGGCCTGGCCATCATGGCGTTCGAAGTACAGGTCGCTGCCTTTGCGAAAGCCTGCTTCGCCGAGCAGGGTATGGATCATGCGCACCACTTCCGAACCCTTCTCATACACGGTCAGGGTGTAGAAGTTGGAGATTTCGATAAAGCTCTCGGGGCGCACGGCGTGGGCCATGGGGCCGGCGTCTTCGGCAAACTGGTGGGTGCGCAGATACGCCACGTCCTGAATGCGTTTGACCACCCGCGAGTTCATGTCCGCCGAGAACTCGGAGTCACGGAATACCGTGAAGCCTTCCTTGAGCGACAGCTGGAACCAGTCACGGCAGGTCACGCGGTTGCCCGACCAGTTGTGGAAGTATTCGTGGGCAACAATCGCCTCGACCCGCTGATGCGCGGCGTCAGTGGCGGTTTCGGCGCGGGCCAGCACGGCGCTGGAGTTAAAGATGTTGAGGCCCTTGTTCTCCATCGCGCCCATGTTGAAATCATTGACGGCCACGATCATGAAAATATCCAGATCGTATTCGCGGCCGTAGGTTTTTTCGTCCCACAGCATGGACTTCTTCAGGCTGGTCATGGCGTGCTGGCATTTGTCGATGTTTTCCGGCTCGACATAGATACGCAGCGCCACAGTGCGGTCGGTCATGGTGATGAAGTTGTCTTCAACGCACCACAGATCTCCGGCCACCAGAGCAAACAGGTAGGCCGGTTTCATGAACGGGTCTTCCCAGGTTGCCCAGTGCCGGCCGTCTTCGTCGGGACCGCTGGCAATCGGGTTGCCGTTGGACAGCAGAACCGGGTAGCTGTGCTGCTCGGCCACCACGGTGGTGGTGAACTTGCTCATCACATCCGGGCGGTCGAGGTAGTAGGTGATTTTGCGAAAGCCTTCGGCCTCGCACTGGGTGCAGAACATCGTGCCGGACTTGTACAGGCCTTCCAGCGCGGTATTGGATTCGGGGTGGATCTTGACGCTGGTATCGACTACGAAATGTTCGGTGCTCGGGTGCAAAATCAGGTGGCTGTCGGTGAGCTGGTAATCAGCCGCCGTCAGCTCGGCGTCGTCGAGCTTGACCGACAACAGCTGCAGTTGCTGACCGTCCAGCTCCAGTGCCGGGAAACCCGCACCACGTGCAGGGTTGCGGCGCATCACCAGTTGCGCATGGACCAGGCTGTGGTCCTCGAACAACTCGAAGGTCAGGTGCGTCTCGTCGATCAGATACTCGGGCGCCTGATAGTCCTTCAGGTAGATCATCTGCGGTTGTTCGGTGCGCATGCTGGAGTCCTTTTACTGATGCACGGCCAGCTGATAGGCCGTGTATTTGCGAATATTGATAACGCCGGTGTCGAAGATCAGGTACTGACCCTTGATCCCCATCAGCGTGCCTTCAACGATCGGATCTTTGTCCAGGTTGAAACTGACGATCTTGCTCGGATACTGCTCCACCGGGTAACGGATCTCAACGGGTTCTGCAGTCGCCAGGGGTTGGACCGCCTGTAACCCGAAACGCTCCTGCAAGGCCTGCATGCCTTCGGCGCAACTCTCGAATAACTGTTCGCGCACCGCCACCAGGTCCACCGGCTCGGCATCGCCCTTGAGCAATGCGCGCCAGTTGGTACGGTCGCCCACTTGCGAGCGAAACAGGTCCTCGACAAAACCCGATTGCTGACGGGTGGCCACTCGCACAATCGGCAGCGCCTGGCTGGCGCCCTGATCGAGCCAGCGGGTCGGCAACTGGGTGGCACGGGTGATGCCGACCTTGATCCCCGAAGAATTGGCCAGATACACCACGTGGTCGGTCATGCAGAACTGCTCGCCCCACGACGGATCACGGCAGGTGCCTGCATCGTAATGGCAACGCTCCGGGCTCATGATGCACATGTCGCACTGCGCCAGCTTGGTCATGCACGGGTAGCAATAGCCCTGGCTGAAGCTCTTCTTGGTTTTGCGCCCGCAGTGAGTGCAGTTGATCTCACCCAGGTATTCCAGACGCAACCGGGTGCCGATCAAAGGATTGACCGGCAGCTCGGTATCGCCCAGACGAAACGCATATTGAACGGTCGGCGTCTCTAAACTTGCCGACATCTTGCTGATTGCACCGCGACCAATTTCAATCAATGGATAGCATCCGACTTGAACAGGATGTTGGGTACGGGTGCCGATTTCGAGCTGCACTCTTGCGGGCCCATGTAGCCGGTGCGCTGCTCTTCGGGCAGGTTGTTGACTTCCCAGGCGATCATCGCCTGCAGCGACAGCTCGCGCTGCTCGGCAGTGAGCTTGTTGCCGTCGGCCCATTTACCGATTTCAACGGCCAGTTTCAGGCTCTGATAGATCTCGGGAGTGATGTTTTGAATCATTTCGTTGAAAGAGGACATGGTTCTGTTTCCGCTCTTTGAAAATTAACTTTTAGCCGCAGGGCCAGCTTGCTCGCGAGCAAGCTTGCTCCTACAGGGTTTGAACAGCTTTGCGCCGGGCCCAAAGGCCGCCCAGCAGGCCGGTCAGGCAACCGATCAACAGGCCGCCGACATGGGCCGCGTTGGCGATCTGGCCAAAACCTATCATCGACACCAGCCCCGACATGCACAGCGCCAGCCACACCAGCATCATTACCAGCACTCCGCGAGGCAGGTGATACATCGGGTTGGGCGCCATCAACTGGTAAATCCAGACATGCCCCAGCAGGCCGTACAACACCCCCGACAACCCGCCAAACAGGCTCGGGCCGCCAAACAGGTATTGGGCGAAGTTGGAGACCAGGCTGAACAGCAAGCTCAGGCCGATCAGGTTGATGCTGCCCTGGCGCATTTCAATCCGTCGCCCCAGCTCCCAGTACCACATGCCGTTCATGGCAATGTGCAGAAAACCGAAGTGGATCAGCATCGGCGTGAACAATCTCCACCACTGCCCCGCTGCCAGGCTATCGGACAAAGGTGTGAACTGGATGTACTGCCCGTGAATGCTGAAATCGACAAACGTCAGCGCGCTCAGGGTCGACAGGTTGTCCCCCAGTTGCGTCACGGCAGCCACTATCACGCACAGCAAGAGAACGATGGCCGTGGCCGGGCTGTCGCGCACCTGCTGGACGAACCCCGGGCGGGCCATGGCCGGCGGACGCTCGACTATGGGCAGTTCATGCTCGGGGTCACCTGCCGGAAAACGCTGATACAGGCTGCGCACATCATCGGCAATGGTTTCGGGGGCCCACAACACCAGTTCCCCCGCCTCCTCACTGACCCTATGCGGCACTTGCATGCGCTTGAGCAAATGCACAAAACCGCTGAGGTCGGTAGACAGCGGCAAACGTAAAACAGCAACAGCACTCATTGAATCGCCTCCGGGCGTTCCACATCTACCCACACGAACTTGTTCGGATCGAGCCGGGTTTCCTGATCAAGGCGATAAGCCACCAGCTTGCCGTATAGCACCGCGCTGTAATCCAGGCAGGCCAGGTTGGGGCGGATCGGCGCCGGATTACCACTGCGCCAGTAATGACCGACAAACAACAGCGGTTCATCGCTGCCGTAACGCAACAACGTATCCTTCTCAATGCTGGACAGCGGCTTTTGCGCCACGCGCTCGGGCAGTGCATCAGGCTGGAACACAATGTCTCCGTAGGTTTTAGGGTCGTCTTCCCAGAACTTGGTGCGAAAGAACGCCCGCGTCAGACCATCGCCGCCAGTCAGCGTCATGCCGTCCGGCAAGCGCATGTCGGTGCCGCGCAACAGCCGGTTGAAACTCAGGTTGGCAAAACTTTCAGGCATGGCTGCGGCCTGCAGAAACTGCTGGTCAATGCAGCCATCGGGAAATTCCCCGCGCAGGGTTGCAATCACCCGGGCATCCCAACAGGCATGTACTACCCGAAAACGACCGGCGTCGACAAACAGCGGCATGTCGTAAAACCACTGCACGAACTCGCGCCACTCGTCTGGATACGGGGCGAATTGTTCGAGGGTTTCGTGAATTAACCGGGCATGGCGCGGGGTATGTTCACGCACATGCAGCTTGCCACTGCCCGCAGGTGCCGGGGTACACCAGCCCAGCGCGTTGAATTCATGGTTGCCCATCAGGCACAGCGCCTGACCGGTCCTGACCATGTCATGCACAATATGCAGCGACTCGCGAATGCGCGGGCCGCGGTCAATGATGTCACCGAGAAACACCGCCATCCGTTGCGGGTGTCGCCAGATACCGGCGAGTTTGCGATAGCCCAGACGCTCCAGCAGGTGCTCAAGGGTATGAGCACAGCCATGCACGTCACCGATCAAATCGTAACTGCGCGCTGGATCTAGCATCAGTCAGCCCTGCCGCCCAAACGGCTGCCCCAGCCGAGTTTGGTCCTGCACACTTCGTAGTAGTTGTGGTCCAGCGGATGAATCAGGCGCAGTTTCTGCGCTTTTTTACTGACGGTGATGGTGTCACCCGGCGCGCAGGTGAAATGGTTCTGGCCGTCGCAGGACACTTGCGGGTAGATCTGCATGTCCTTGGCCACCACGATTTTCAACTCACTGTTGCCGTCCACCACAATCGGACGGCTGCTGAGGGTGTGCGGGTACATCGGAACTATGACGATGGCATCCAGCTTGGGATGCATGATCGGGCCACCGGCCGACATGGCGTAGGCGGTAGAACCGGTGGGAGTGGCCACAATCAGGCCGTCGGCCTTCTGGCTGCAGACGAACTGGCCGTCGATATGCAGTTCGAATTCGATCATGCGCGTTGATTTTCCGGGGTGCAGTACCACGTCGTTCAGGGCATCGCCCTGGCCAATGGCTTCGCCGTGGCGGCGGACTTCAGCTTGCAGCAGAAAACGGTTTTCAACCAGATAGTGGCCATCGAGCACTTCGGCGACCTTGATTTCCAGCTCGTCGGGACGGATGTCGGTCAGGAAGCCCAGGCTGCCACGGTTGATCCCCAGTACCGGGACATTGTGCCGGGCCAGCGCCCGGGCCGCGCCCAGCAAACTGCCATCACCACCGACCACTATCACCATGTCGCACACTTCACCGAGCATTTTGCGCGACGAGGTTTGCAGGCCATGGCCGGGTAAAACCTCACCAATGGTGTCTTCGAGGATCACGTGCATGTGCCGCTCAAGCAGGAATTTTTTCAGTCGGCGAACCGTATCGAGCACCTGTGAACTGCCCAAACGACCAATGATGCCGATATTACGAAATTGCTCCATGAGGCTCCTGCAAGGTTCTAGGCGTGCGAAAACAGCGATTATGGGCGAAACGGGACGATAGACAAAACCCTTTCAGTCAGTGTGCAAACAGCTATGCTCGCACAATGATCCTCTTCCCCGACTTGCTCAACCTGCCCCGCCAATTGCGTCACCCCGAGGTGCGTGATCTGGCGTGGGTGATTCTCGCTCCGCCCATGCTTGAACAGACCCCCTGGCCACAGCGCCACCCCCTGGCCGGCAGCGCCTGGGTCCAGGCCCCCGAGCAGCTGGAACGCTGGCTGCGGGCTCTGGACAGCAACAGCGAGCCCTTGCAGCAATGGCTGGCACTGGCCACCACCCGCCGACTTGGCCGTTATTATGAGCGGCTGTGGCAGTTTGCCGTACAGCACGCGCCGGGAGTCGAACTGATCGCCGCCAACCTGCCGATCCGCCTGGGTGGGCATACCCTGGGCGAGCTGGACATGGTGCTGCGTGATCGCGACGGCGTACATCACCTGGAACTGGCGATCAAGCTCTACCTCGGTCCACAGCAAGGTGATGGCAGTGATCCTGCCCAGTGGCTGGGCCCCGGCAGCAATGACCGGCTGGACCGCAAGCTCAGGCATTTCAGCCAGCATCAATTACCCATGTCACAGCGCCCTGAAAGCCGCGAAATTCTCGCCGGGCTGGATGTACAGACCTTCAGCGCCCACATGTGGCTGGGGGGCTACCTGCTGTACCCGTGGCCGGGCCAGTCTCGGCCGCCACTGGGCGCCAACCCGCAGCACTTGCGTGGCAGGTGGCTGCATCAAAGTGACTGGCCTGCGTTTATCGGGCAAAGCGCTGCCGGTTGCTGGCAGCCCTTGCCCCGGCATGCCTGGCTCGCCCCGGCGCACTATGGCCCGGAGGGCATCTGGAGCGGGCAACAGCTGCAGGTCTGGCTCGACGAACTGCACCCCCAAGCCCCGGCCCAGCTGCTGGTACGCCTCACAGAAAGCCCCCAAGGTGACTGGGAAGAAGCTGAGCGGCTGTTTCTGGTGGCCGATCTATGGCCAAATTTGCCCGGAACCCCTGAAAACTGACACATCTCAGGTGCAACCTGACACAACCCGTTTAAAGTGAAGCTACTCCGTCGAACAAGAGCGGAGGTTTTAGACCTGAATCGAGAGGAAACAGCATGTCCTGGAAAAGCACCGCCGATCAATACAGTCGAATGTCCATCGCCCTGCACTGGCTCATGGTGCTGTTGTTTGTACTGATTTATGCGGCCATCGAGTTTCGCGGGATATTCCCGAAGGACAGCGATGGGCGCAATCTGATGAAAGACGCGCACTTCATGCTCGGCCTGACGGTGTTTGTGCTGGTCTGGCTGCGGTTGCTGGCGCGAACCCTGGGCGCGGCACCAAAAATCACCCCGACCCCGCCGGCCTGGCAAACAGCCCTCGCCACCTTGATGCACTGGGCGCTGTACCTGTTCATGATCGCCATGCCGGTGCTGGGCTACCTGATCCTCAGCAACAATGACAAATCGGTGTTTTTCTATGGTTTCGACCTGCCGCCGCTCACCGCCAAGGACGTGGACTTCGCCAAGCAGATCAAAGGCTGGCACGAACTGGGGGGCACCATCGGTTACTGGCTGATAGGTTTGCACGCCGTGGCGGGCCTGGCGCATCACTACCTGATCAAGGACAACACCCTGTTGCGCATGCTGCCCCGCCGCCGATAAACCAGCGGTGAAATGTGAAATGTAGGAGCGAGCTTGCCTCGCGATCTATTCTCGCGATCTATTAATGACGAGAGCTCGCGAGGCAAGCTCGCTCCTACAGCAGGGCCTCAAACCCCCGGCGGCCCTGCAAACCGCCGGTGTGCACAAACACCAGGCGCTGACCGGCGCTAAACCGCCCCGCCTCGACCGCCTGTTTGAGCGCCATTAACGCCTTGCCGGTGTACAAGGGTTCCAGCGGCAAGTCGCTGGCCGCTTCACTGTCGCGAATAAAGTCCAGCAACGCCCCGTCGACTTTGGCAAAACCACCGCGACTGGCATC
Organism: Pseudomonas sp. TMW22089; assembly: GCF_022496645.1. Taxonomy (NCBI): domain Bacteria; kingdom Pseudomonadati; phylum Pseudomonadota; class Gammaproteobacteria; order Pseudomonadales; family Pseudomonadaceae; genus Pseudomonas; species Pseudomonas sp. TMW22089. Next base: position 67,096 of record NZ_SCFG01000019.1, on the reverse strand, counting down.
AATCAGTTCATGATTGCCCGGCCCCCACCCTGCCTCCAGCAAAATCCGCTCCACCTGGGCCGCCACGCCATGGTCATCCGGCACCGCCAGCGCGCCATAAACCCTTCGCTGCGGGTCTTCGCCCAGTATCAGCCCGGCCAGCGTAGTCCCGGTGCCGGCTGCCAGCCACCAGCCGTGGTAATCGTCCCAGCCCAGGGTGCTCAACTGCTCACGTACCTGAACCACCAGCGGCATGCAGCCTGCAGCGCCCACCAGCCCGCCGCCGCCTTCAGGTACGTTATGCAACAGTGGATAGCGCTCCTGCCAGGGCTCCCAGAAACCCGGAGCATGGCGCGCCCGATACCCGGCAAAACCCAGCCAGTGCAACTGCATGCCGAACCGCTCCAGATCGAGGGTGGTCGGGGTTTGCTGTGGGTGCCCGCGCAGCAGGCCCACTGTCGCAAAGCCAAAGCGCTTGCCGGCCGCCGCCAGGGCATGCAAATGGTTGGAGTGGGCGCCGCCCAGACTGATCAGTCCATGGGCCCCGGCAGCGTGCGCCGCCTGCAAATGCCCGGTGAGCTTGAACCACTTGTTGCCGCTGATCAGCGGGTCAATCCGGTCCAGGCGCAGCACCGCCACTTCAACCCCGGCCCGCTGCAGCCAGGCAAAGTGCAGCGGCTGCAACGTGGCTCGGGGATGCCAGTCAATCAAGGGCAACATCATGGCGGCTTCCATTTAAAAGGAAGCCAGTTTAGCGCACCCGACAACAGGCGCAGCCTGTCGGTTTTCACACGCCAGTCGACCAATAAACCGACTCGATCACCGGCTTCTTGGTAAGGTGTGCGCCGACTTTCGTAGCCAGCTAACGACCTGCTGGCCGCTGCTTTGTGTTTACTGACGTGAGACGCCCCAGAAATGCCCGAGCCGATCCCTCTTAAAGATCACGAAACCGAGAAGCGTCTGGTCAATAAACGCCTGATTGCCTGCGCCCTGCTGGTGCTGACGGTCAGTTGCACCCTGATCGGCCGAATGTACTTTTTGCAAGTCACCGAATTTGACTACAACTCGACGGTGTCCGAGAACAACCGGGTGCATGTGTTGCCGATCCCGCCGGAACGCGGCTTCATTTACGACCGCAACGGCGTGCTGCTGGCCGACAACCAGCCCAGCTTCAACATGACCATCACCCGCGAACGTGCCGGCGATACCGCCAAAGTGCTGGACTCGGTCATGAGCATCCTGCACTTGCCGGAAGAAGACCGCGCCGTCTTCGCCAAATCAATGAAGCAGGCCCGCCACCCGTTTGACCCCTCGACCCTGCTGTATGAGCTGAGCGAAGAGCAGATCGCGCTGCTGGCGGTCAATCAGTTCCGCCTGCCGGGAATCGATGTAGAAGCCCAGTTTGTACGCCACTATCCCCAGGGCGATCATTTCGCCCACTCGGTGGGATACGTTGGCCGCATCAACGAGAAAGAAGCCAAACAGCTGGACCCCACTCAGTACCGGGGCACGCAATCGATCGGTAAAACCGGTATCGAACGCTTCTACGAGCCCGAACTGCACGGCAAGGTCGGCTTTGAAGAGGTCGAGACCAACGCCCAGGGCCGGGTGATGCGGGTGCTGCGCCACACCGACGCGGTGGCAGGCAAAAACATTGTGTTGAGCCTCGATATCAAACTCCAGGAAGCCGCTGAAGAAGCCCTGGGTGACCGTCGTGGCTCAATCATTGCTCTGGACCCGAAAACCGGCGAAGTGCTGGCGATGGTCAGCAAACCCAGCTTCGATCCGAACCTGTTCGTGACCGGTATCAGCTCCAGAGACTACTCGGCCCTGCGCGATTCCATCGACAAGCCGCTGTTCAACCGGGCCTTGCGTGGCCTGTATGCGCCGGGCTCGACCATCAAGCCTGAAGTGGCGATTGCCGGGCTCGACAGCGGCGTCATCTCGGCCTCGACCCGGGTGTTCGACCCCGGCTATTTCCAGTTGCCCAACGTCGACCACAAGTACCGCAACTGGAACCACAGCGGTGATGGCTGGGTGGATTTGAACGCGGCAATCATGCGCTCCAACGACACCTATTTTTATGACCTGGCATCCAAGCTGGGCATCGACCGCATGCACGACTACATGGCGATGTTCGGGCTGGGACAGAAGGTCTCGCTGGACATGTTTGAAGAGTCCTCGGGCCTGATGCCCTCCCGCGAATGGAAGCGCAGCACCCGTCGCCAGGCATGGTTCCCCGGCGAAACGGTGATTTTGGGGATTGGCCAGGGCTACATGCAGGTCACGCCGTTGCAACTGGCGCAAGCCACTGCACTGATTGCCAACAAGGGCGTGTGGAACCGTCCGCACCTGGCCAAAACCATCGACGGCACGCCGCCGGCTGACGACAACCCGATCGCCAATATCGTGCTGCGCGACCCCAGGGACTGGGAGCAGGTCAACCATGCGATGCAGCTGGTCATGCACGACCCGCGCGGCATTGCCCGGGCAGCTGCCCAGGGTGCGCAGTATCGGATTGCCGGCAAAAGCGGTACTGCACAGGTGGTGGCGATCAAGCAGGGCGAGCGCTACAACCGCTTGAAGACAGCCGAGCGCAACCGCGACAACGCCTTGTTTGTCGGATTCGCCCCGGCCGAAGACCCGCAGATCGTCATCTCGGTAATGATCGAAAACGGCGAAGCCGGCGGCCGCGTGGCAGGGCCGGTGGTGCGCAAGGTGATGGACGCCTGGTTGCTTGATAATCAGGGCGTGCTGAAACCCCAGTATGCCAGCCCGCAGGTCAAGGCCCATCCAAACCCGCATGTGTAATTGATTCATCTGCAGGAGCGAGCTTTTAAACAGCTTGCTCCTGCAGATAATCATTGGCTTCAGTAGCGGGCGTCCGCCGGTTTGCCGCCCTTTGGCCAGTCCCCGGCCTTGTCGGCAAAGTCCGGACGAGGCTGGTGCGAGAAGTACTCGGCCACGTCCACTGCATCCTGATCCGACAACCCGCCCTGCCCCAACGGGAATTTCTGGTGAAAGCCAATCGGCATATTGCGTTTGACGAATGCCGCCGCGGTATAGGTGCGTGCCATGCCCGCCCCGATATTGAACGACTCATCGCCCCACAACGGCGGGAACACAAAGCTGCCATCGGCATGCTTCAAGCCTTGCCCGTTATCACCGTGGCACACCGCACATTGCTGCACATACACCACCTTGCCGTTCTGTGAATCGGGCTTGATGCCCGGGTCCACCTTGCCCACACCACGACCCGCCACTTTATCGCCCGGGGCCGTGTTCATTTTCATCCAGTCGAAATACGCCACCATCGCCTGCATGTCAGCTGATGCCACAGGCAACGGCTGGCCATTCATCGAGCGCCGGAAACAGCCGTTGATCCGTTCCTCCAGCGTCACTTCCTTGCCCGCCCGGGGTGCATAGCCAGGGAAAAACGCCGACACCCCCACAAACGGCGAACCGTCGGCCACGGTGCCCGCGTTCAGGTGGCAACTGGTGCAATTAAGCGCATTCCCGACGTTGTCCGGCAGCAAAGCCTTGGTTTGCAGGTGCAACCGCATGCCGCGCAGCACCTGGTCAGCATTGGATGCGGACAACAGACCGGCCAGGCGCGGCGTCTCAAACGCCGTAGCGTCGATGGTTTGCGGGTTGAGCTGTTTACGCATTGCCGCCACTTGCGCAGGGCTGATCGCTGACGCCTGGTTGCCCCAGCTGCTACGGATAAAACTGAGGATCTCGGCAATTTCCCCGTCACTCAACCGGGCAAAGCCGGGCATTCTGTAGACCCGCGGATGAGCCTCGGTCTGCGGGGTTGCCCAGCCCGTAAGGGTGATATGCAGCAAAGAGGCCGGGTTGGCAGCAATGATGCCCGGGTTGCCATTCAATGGCGGGAACATACCTTTGACTCCGCCACCGTCCGGGCGATGGCAATCGGCACAGAACTGGGTGTAGCCCAGACCGCCACGACTGCTGAACAGGGAGTCCGGGGCAATGGCTGGCTCACTGGCAACCATCGGCATTGGCAAGTCGTCCTTGCCCGCCGGCAACGACTTCAGATAGCTGGCGATCGCCGTCAGGTCCCCATCGGTGAAATGCTGGGTACTGTGATGAATCACTTCGGCCATGTTGCCCGAGACCGTGGCAAAGCGGTTTTGCCCGGTTTTAAGCAACTGCACCGTGTCTTCGACGGTCCACAGGTTGCGCAGGCCAATTGCCCGCCAGTCTTCCACGGTTTCCCCGGCCAGATAGTATTTACCGCTACTGCCCGCATCGCTCATGGCCTTTTCCTGAAAGGCTATCCCGCGGGGTGTGTGACACGACCCGCAATGCCCCAGGCCCTGTACCAGATAAGCACCGCGGTTCAGCTGCTCGCTGCGGCCCGGCTCGGGAACGAACCGCTGGTCATCGACAAACAGCAGATTCCACAGCGCCAGCCCCCAGCGCTGGTTAAACGGAAATCCCATGTCGGCTTCCAGGTTTGCCTGCCTGACCGGAGTCACACCCTGCATCAGATAAACGTACAGGGCGCGCATGTCCTCTTCACTCATCTTCGCGTAGGAAGGATACGGCATGGCCGGGTATAGATTCTGGCCGGTACGCGTAATGCCTTTACGCATCACCAGGTCAAACTCATCCAGGCTGTACTGACCAATCCCGGTATCGCGCTCAGGGGTGATGTTGCTGGAGTAAATCGTACCCATGGGTGTTTTCAGTTCCAGCCCGCCCGCCATCACCGCCCCGCCTTTGGCGGTATGACAGGCAATGCAGTCGCCGAGCCGGGCCACATACAGGCCGCGTTCGATCAAGGCATTCTGATGCAACGGATCGGCGTCAGCTGCCGTTATCGACTCGCTGGCCTGGGCCTGAACCGTGCAAAACAGCGTCAGGCCCGCGAGCACCAGACGTGGAAGGGTAAAAAGCATGGGCTATTCCTTTAAAGCAACGGCCTGGGGTGATCCCCTCGGCCATGCTGTTTTTGTTATTGACTCCTCACAATCTGTTGTAGCCGGTTTTAAACAGACAGTGCTTGACCCGGGTCAGGCATGGGCCACGTTGCCCCTTGCAGCAACGCTCTAAGCTAGTTCCAAAACGGTATTTTCCCCTTTTATTTAAAGCACTTAGATTCAGCCCACCGGACCACCGGCCCTTTGCTTGAACCTCTCTTTCAGTCCATTACAACAAGGTCCGGCCCATGTCCCTGCGCACCCTTCTCGTTGCCCTTTCACTGGCAGGCCTGAGCCTTGGCGCCCAGGCCGCCGACCTGACCATCGGCTACATCACCGGTATCGATCCGACCAAACTGGCCCAGGCGGAAGGCAGCTACGACAAAGCCATTGGCCAGAAAATCGACTGGCGACGCTTCGACTCGGGCCCTTCGGTGGTCGCCGCGCTTGCCTCGGGCGACCTGCAGATCGGTAATCTGGGCTCAAGCCCGCTGGCAGCCGCCGCCTCGCGCAACGTACCGCTGGTGACCTTTATCGTCACCGCCCGGATCAAAGGCTCAGAAGCCCTGGTGGTACGTGATGGCAGCGGGATCAAGGAGCCCAGGGACCTGATCGGCAAAACCATTGCCACCCCCTTTGTCTCCACCTCCCACTACAGCCTGCTGGGGGCGCTGAAACACTGGGGGCTCACGCCGCAACAGGTGAAAGTGGTCAACCTCAGTCCGGCACAAATTACCGCAGCCTGGAAACGTGGCGATATCGACGGCGCCTTCACCTGGTCACCTGCACTGGGGGAAATCCGCAAAACCGGAACCATACTGACCGACGCGGGCCAGGTCAGCGAATGGGGCGCGCCAACCTTTGAAGTATGGGTAGCACGCAAGGACTTTGCCGAAAAACACCCGGAAATCGTCGCTGAATTCGCCAAAGTCAGCCTGGATGCCATTGCCGATTACAACGCCCATCAGGCCGCCTGGACGGCAGATTCGCAGCAGGTGCAGAAAATTGCCAAACTCACCGGGGCCAATGCAGCCGATATTCCGCAACTGCTGCAGGGCGCGCACTTCCCTTCGACTGCCGAGCAGAAATCCCCGCAACTGCTGGGCGGCGGCACCGCCAAAGACATCGCCCGGACGGCCCTGTTCCTCAAGGAGCAAGGCAAGATTGAAAGCGTTCTGCCGGACTATTCAGGCTATGTCAGCGATAAATATCTGCCTCAATAGCAAGCAGTGACTCACTGGCATAACAAATGCTTCCTTAGCCTCCAAGAGTACGGGTCATTGCAGGGGCTCAATGCGCTTGCCCTGAGCTAGACACGTCCCGGATCATAAGGAGGAATCTGAAGATGGCAACACCAGTAACAGCGTCACCGAGCAATCAGCCCACAGTGAAAACCGTGGGCTTTTTGGTGATACCAAACTTCACCACCATCGGTTTTGCCTCGGCCATCGAGACCCTGCGCATGGCCAATATGGCAGCCCGGCGCGAGCTGTTTCGCAGCGTGATCATTGCCCCCAACATGGACCCGGTCATTGCCAGCAACGGTATGCGCATCCTCCCCGACCATGCCGTTGGCGATGCACCAAAGCTGGATATTCTGCTGGTGGTGGGCTCCAACCCCATCGTCTCCCACCTCAGCAGCCGGCCCGTACTCAACTGGCTGCGCAAACTGGCCCATGAACAGGTGGCGCTGGGGGGCATTTGCACCGGCAGTTACTGGCTGGCCCGCGCGGGTCTGCTCAAGGGGTATCGCTGCACCATCCACTGGGAAGACATCGAAACCCTCAAGGACCACTTTCCGGGGATCATCATTTCCAACCAGCTGTTCGAACTGGATCGTGATCGCTACACCTGCTCCGGCGGCGTGGCGTCCATGGACATGACCCTGCAGCTGATTGCCCGCGAACCGGGTGGCCGGGAGATTGCGGCCCATGCCGCCGAACTGCTGCTGTGTGATCGCGCCCGCGGAGCCCAGGAGCAGCAGCGTGTACCGCTGCGGCAAAAGCTCGGCACCTCGCAGCCCAAGCTCAGCCAGGTGGTGGCCATCATGGAAGCCAATCTCGAAGAGCCGGTGAGCCTTGAAGACCTGGCGCGCTTGAACGAAGTCTCGGTGCGCCAGCTGGAGCGCCTGTTTCACAAGCATCTGCAGCGCACCCCGAGCCAGTACTACCTCGAACTGCGTCTGGCCCGCGCCCGCAGCCTGTTGCTGCGCAGTGAATCCCAGGTCAGGGATATTGCCCTGGCTTGCGGCTTTGTCTCGGCGGCGCATTTTTCCAAGTGCTACAGCCGCCTGTTCGGGGTATCACCCATTGGCGAACGCAAGCAGGTGGCGGTGCATTAAAACGAAAACGAGCTTGCGGGCCATGGCCGCAAGCTCGCTGTTACAGCGCGCAGATGTCAGTCCGCCAGCGCCTTGTGCGCAGTCTCCCGGCTGGCCAGCATCGCCACCAGCGCCACCCCGGCCGCCGCCAGCAAGTACCAGGCCGGTGCCATCTTGTTGCCGGTCAGCTGAATCAGCCAGGTGGCAATGAACGGGGCAGTACCGCCGAACAAGGCATTGGCCAGGTTAAAACTGAAAGCAAAACCGCTGAACCGTACCCGGGTCGGGAAGATCTCGGCCAGGAAGCACGGCAAGGTACCGTCGTTCATTGCCAGGATGGCGCCAAAGGCAATCTGGATCATCAGAATTACCACCAGCGACGGGTTACCGAGCATGCCGAACAGCGGAAAGGTCAGCAGCAAAAACAGCACCGATGCGCTCACCAGCATGGTCTTGCGGCCAAAGCGGTCAGACAGCTTGCCCATCAAAAAAATCAGACCGATATAGGTCGCCAGTGACACAGTGGACGCGATAAATGAATCGCTCTCATCCATGCCCATTTCCGTCGACAAGTAGGTGGGCATGTAACTGAGCAACAGATAAAAGGCCACGGCATTGAGACAGGTCACGCCGATCCCGATCATCACTGCCCGGCGGTGCACCGTCAGCAATTCACGAATCGGTGCATGGGTCGCGCACTCCTTGGCCTCCAGGCGTTGTTCCATCTCCAGAAATTTGGGCGAATCCTGCAAGCTCATGCGGATATAGCGCCCCACCAGACCAAAGGGTGCCGCCAGTAAAAACGGCAGGCGCCAGCCCCAGTCATGCAGGTTCTCGACGCTCATCAGGCTGTGCATGGCGGCAACGAACACTGCGCCAAACAGCAACCCGGCAGCCGTGCTCGCCGGTACGATGCTGGTATAAAACCCGCGCTTGCCGTCGGGGGCATATTCCGCCAGAAACGCCGAAGCCCCGGCATATTCACCGGAGGCCGAAAAACCCTGGACCAGACGAATCAACAGCAACAACGCCGGGGCCCACAGACCGATATGGTTGTAGCCCGGCAGCAGGCCGATGCAAAAGGTCGAGACGGTCATGATCAGGATCGACCACGACAAAGCGCTGCGACGCCCGTATTTGTCGCCGAAATGCCCCCAGACCAGGCCACCGACCGGCCGCACCAGAAACGACAGGGCGAACACCGCGAAAGTTGCCAGCAGGCCGGTTGCCGAATCGGTCTGGGGGAAGAACGTCAGCGCGATCACGGTCGCCAGATAGCCATAGGCGGCGTAGTCAAACCACTCCACAAAGTTGCCCATGAAGCTGGCTACGGCGGCGCGGCGCAGGGCCTTGCGCTCGCTCAGACGCTCAGTGTGTTGTGCTGCCGTCAGGGTAAGAGTTGCGCTCGGAGTACTCACAGGACACCTCCGAAGGCACAGGTGCAGGGATGAAAAACAGACAGCAAAGCCGGGACATGGGACATGACAAATACCCTCATTGTGTTGTTCTTGGCAGGGGTAATGGGTCAGAAAACGCTGCGTGTCTGGGTACGCATACGTGGGTTCGTAGCAAAGGAGTCAGCGACTACACGTGGGGCAATCTGTAGTCGCTGGCGAAGGCTGCGAGCGGCTATTTCTTGATGATGTTGTGCTCCGGGCCATAGGGGAAACGGGTGATGTTTTCCCCGCCGTGTTCATTGACGATCAAGATATCGTGCTCACGATATCCACCCGCCCCCGGCCGGCCCTGGGGGATCATGATCATCGGTTCGATGGAAATCACCATGCCCGGCTCCAGCACGGTGTCGATGTCTTCACGCAACTCCAGCCCGGCTTCGCGGCCATAGTAGTGACTCAAGGTGCCAAATGAATGGCCATAACCAAAGGTCCGGTACTGCAGCAAGTCGTGCTCCAGGAAAATCTCGTTGAGTTGCAGGGCAATCTCGGAGCAGCGCATGCCCGGCTTGATCAGCTTTAACCCGGCCTCGTGCACCTTGACGTTGACCTCCCACAAGCGCAGGTGCTCGTCGGAGCAGTGATCCAGAAACAGCGTACGTTCAAGCGCCGTGTAATAACCGGCAATCATCGGGAAGCAATTGAGGCTCAGAATGTCGCCCTTGTTCACTTTGCGCGTGGTCACCGGGTTGTGTGCGCCGTCGGTATTGATCCCCGACTGGAACCAGGTCCAGGTGTCCATCAGCTCGGAGTCCGGAAAGGTGCGGGCAATTTCGCGCACCATCGCCCGGGTTGCATGCAGGGCCACTTCGTATTCCGGCACCTGGTCGCCCAAGGCTTCAATGACAGCAGCGCCGCCGATGTCTGCAATTCGCGCACCATGACGAATAATCGCGTGTTCCTCTGCTGACTTGATCATGCGCATACGCATGCACGGCGCGGCAATATCCACCAGTTCGGCCTGGGGGTAACGGCTGGCGAGCTTGTCGCGGTTGAGCAGGTTCAGATGGTCGAACTCGATGCCGATGCGCCCTGCTTTTGGTAGCGCCTGCTGGATCGCAACAAAGTAGTTATCGCGCTGCCAGTCGGTATACACAATATTGTCGGTACCCATGGTCCGGCGCCATGGCTGGCCACCGTCGATATTGGCACTGATGGTGACTGCACTGTCCTGGGTCACGACCAGCGCGTAATGCCTGCCGAACGAGCAGTACAGGAAATCACTGTAATAGTTGATGTTGTGATAAGAGGTAAACACCGCCGCATCAATATTGTTCTGTGCCATGTAGGCGCGCAGCCTGGACTGGCGATTGGCATATTCCCGGGCCGAGAAGGTTGGAGTGACTTTCTCACCGTTCTTGATCTCGATGGTTTTCGGCATTTGCATGTCAGTTACCCTGTTCTGTGATCGATCTTCGGAAGCCGCCGGCAGGCGGGTCGTTGAGGATCATTCGAACAGATAAAAAGCTGACTTTTTTGTGTGAATCCGACCTGTAGTTGGTCATACCCGCTGCCGGATCAGCGCTCCCTAGCCTGTTGCCTATGGAAGGGATGTAGTCGCTGACCAGGGACGAGGCTGCGATGGGCTGCGCAGCAGGCCCTGGTGGCACTTATGCGTTAGCCCGGCAGTTGCCATTCGATATTTTCCTCGTTGACGGCAATTTTGTCGGCAAGCAAAAAGCGCGGCTCGCGGTGCTGCACCTTCAGGGTGGGCATGCTCTGGCTCTGCTCGAAACGGTGGATAACGCCTTTGCTCAAACTCGTGCCAGCATGGCGACTCAGGCGGACGGCAGCAGGTAAGACCCCTCCTGAAACAGCGGCATAAACCGCCTCTATGTGCTGCAAAATATTGCCAGCCCGCAACAAACTCCGGCATCCCTCCCAAGGATGATGTTAAAAAGCCAATCGGCGCAGCAGCCTCGCAAGGATTGCTGCAATAAGTGCGTGCAGCTCCCCTCACCCGTGGACCCCACAGTGTTTGAAATCACCAGCTATCTCGGGCTGTTTCTGGCCGCCTTCGGTGCCGCGTCATTGCTGCCGATGCAATCTGAAGCCGTACTGGTGGCCATGCTGCTTTCCGGAAAATACCTGGCAAGCACCCTGCTGCTCGTTGCTACTTTGGGCAATGTACTGGGCTCGGTCCTGAACTGGCTGCTGGGGCGTTCAGTCGAGCGCTTGCGGCATAAACCCTGGTTCCCGGTCAGTGAGCAAAAGCTCGACAAGGCCCGGCAGTTCTATCTGCGCTACGGCCGCTGGTCATTGCTGCTGAGCTGGGTGCCTATCATCGGCGATCCACTGACCATGATCGCCGGCGTGATGGGCGAACCGCTGTGGCGCTTTGTGCTGATTGTCACATTGGCCAAAGGCGCACGTTACCTGGCACTGGCTGCGCTGACTCTGGGGTGGACCTAAACATCCCATAGGTAAAAATCCAATTGCCTACACAAGCTTCACGCAATTCCTAAAATCTCAGAGACACGCCCTACAGCCAACTTGAACACCGCCTTGCACACTTGCGTGACCAAAAATCCCTGACGTTCAATTGCGTCAGAACGACCGCAGCGCAAGGAAACGCGGATGTCACGTTCACTGCCCCGACATCGCTTCAACCTGTTATCCGCAGGCATCGGCGATGATCTTCAAGCCCCTCCTTTCAACAGTGCGCCCTGCGCGTTCGACCGGGAGCCGGCCGGTTGGCCCTCGGTATCGATGGCTACCGGCGAAGTTCTGCTGCGGCTCAGCGATGGTGTGCTCGACGGCCCGCTGGCCTTTGAGTGGACACGCCGGTATTGCAGTGGCGTCGTGGAAACCGCCAGTGAACTGGGATTTGGCTGGACCCACGCCCTGTGCCATCGCCTGCACTGCGACGGGCAAAGCCTGCTATGGACCGATCCTGAAAACCGTGAGACGCGTTTTCCCCGGCCTGTCGGGCAACGCCCGGACATCAGCGCCTGTGTGACCGGCCCGGCCATTTACCGCGGCGACAGCGACGGCGAACTGATCCTCGCCCCGGCCGCCAGGCCCCGGCATTTCTATCACTTTCAAGACCTCGAACTGTCAGGCATCAGCGATGCCTACGGCAATCGTCTGAGCATTACCTGGCACACCGCAAACCTTCGGCGCATCGACAACGGCGCAGGACGCGCCTTGTTGCTGCGCCATGCACATGGCCGGCTCTGCGCGGTGGACTATCAGCAATATGATGACAGTGGTGAACCCGGCGACACCCTGACCGGACACAATGCCGGCTGCCGCCCCGAGCGCTGGAGCACCCTGTTCACCCTCATGACTTATCAGTACAACGACAGCGGTCAACTGATCAGCGCCAGTAATGCCCTGCAAGAAACCGAGCACTATCGCTACGACGCCCGGCACGTGATCCAGGAGCGGCAACTGGCCGGCGGCGCAGCGTTGTTCTGGGAGTGGCAACACTGTGGCAAACACTCGCGCTGCATCCGCCACAGCACCAATTTCGGGCATATGCAGATCCACTACGAACGGGATGGCCAGGGCGCTGTCACGGCCAAAAGCCAGGACGGCAGCCAACAAACCTGGGTGTACGACAACAACGGACGCCTCGTCAGTCAAACCGGCCCGGACGGTGCCCAACATCAGAAATCCTACGATGAGCAAGGCCGTTTGATTGCCGAAATTGACCCTCTGGGCGCCGTCATCCAATACCGCTACAACCCGGCCGGGCAGCTCTCGGCACTGATCCCGCCCCACGACGAACCTACGTTTTACAGTTACTGCAACGGCTACCTGCACTCAGTCCGGCAGGGACCGGCCAGCTGGAGATACGAGCGCAACGCCCAGGGTGATATCACCCGCCAAACCGACCCCGACGGCTGCGTCACCACCTGCAGCTACACCGCCAAGGGGCAAATCAGCAGCATTGTGCAAGCGGACGGCAGCGCTCACCGGCTCATCTGGAACGCCCTCGGCCAGTTGCTGGAGCACTCCCTGCCCGATGGCTCGCAACAGCGTTACAGCTATGATCTGCGGGGTCGAAAAACAGCCCGCCAGAATGCTCGCGGCGTCATCACCCGCTACCACTGGGACGCCGTGGGGCGCATGAGTCAGATCATCCAGCCCGACGGCAAAACCCGCGCCTGGAGCTATAACGCCTACGGCAAAGTGACCGCCGTGCGCGACGAGCGAGGGCACATTACCCGCTACGAATACCTCGACAACCTGCCCCTGCCCCTGCCCCGCCGCCGTATCAACCCCGACGCCAGCCAGGTCAATTACCGCTATGACAATGGCCGCCTGTTGCTCACCGGCATCGAAAACCAGCGCAACGAACACTACCAGCTCGACTATTACCCCAACGGCCTGCTCCGTCTGGAAATCGGCTTTGACGGTGGTACGACTGGCTATAAATACGATCTCAACGGCCAGTTGCTGGAAAAAACCCAGTACCCGACACCCGATTACCCTGACCAGCCACGGCTGATCACTGCTTATCAGCGTGACAGCGCCGGGCGCCTGCTTCTGAAAACCCTGCCCGACGGCAGCCAGATCCGCTACAGCTACGACAGCCTGGGCCGCCTCACCCGGGTCCATGACGGCGACCGGCCACTGATTTTCCAGTACGACCTGCAGGACCGCCTGATCACCGAACATCAGGGCCAGGTCACCCTGCGCTATCAATATGACGCTCAGGGCCGGCTCAGGGCCTGCCAGCTACCGGACGGCAACCGGCTGACCTACTACTATCGGCAAGGGGCCGGCCTGACAGCCATCGACCTCAACGGTGAATGCCTTACCAGCCACTGCTTCGACGACGGCCGCGAAACTGACCGTCAGCAGGGCGACTTGCTCAGCCACTACCAATACGACCGACAAGGACGAATGCAAGAGCATGTCGTCACCCCGATCAGCCACCACCATGGCTTCGCCGCCCTGGCGCTTTACCGGCGCACTTACCAGTACGACCCCGGCGGCAATCTGCGGCTGCTCAGCGACAGCCGCAAAGGCCAGCACAGTTTTGCCTACGACCCGCTGAACCGGCTGATCGCAATAAGGGGTCATGCTGAAGAGTATTTCGATCACGACCCGGCGGGTAACCTGCTACGCCAGAGCGCCAGTGGCAGAGGGCGCAGCAGCCTGGCCAACGTCAAGGCAAACCGCCTCCTGATACAGGGCGACTGCCATTTCGTGTACGACGCCTACGGCAACCTGATCCAGGAACGACGCGGCGCGGGCCAGCGCCTGGTGCGCCAATACCGCTACGACTGCCAGCACCGCCTGAGCGCCCTCACCCTGCCTGACGGCAATGAAATCAACTACCGTTATGATCCCTTCGGCCGCCGCATCGCCAAGCAGCTCAAGCACCAGAGCACAGAATTTATCTGGCAAGGGCAGCACTTGATCGCCGAATGCACCCGGGTCTCAGACACCGCAGAAAGCTCCCGCTACCGCAGCTACCTCTACGAGCCAGGCACCGGCAAACCGCTGGCCATGCTCCAGGGCAAAGGCCCCCGCGGCGAAATTTTTTACTACCAGCTCGACCCGCTGGGTATGCCCCTGGAGCTCACCGGCCGCAAGGCTGATATCGTCTGGTCGGCGCACTACCGTGCCTACGGCAAGGTGCAGCAACTCGACATCGCCGACATCAGCAATCCCCTGCGTGTTCAGGGCCAGTATCACGACGAGGAAAGCGGCCTGCATTACCACCGCCATCGCTACTACAACCCCCATACGGGGCGCTACCTGACCCCCGACCCGGACAAACTGGCCGGGGGGCTCAACAGTTACCGCTATAAGCCCGACCCGAGACAAGACTGCAGCAGGGCAGATTCCCCGTGGGAACCGGGCCGCGCCAAGGCATCAACCGCGAGCATCAGCGACCCTGCGCTGCCTGTGGCGGGCACCGGGCCCGGGCAAAACCCCTAGCCGATGCCATCAAGGTCGCTGCGCCCCCGCCACCGCGACATGAATCATGTACAGCGAGGTATTGGCGGTGATGAACAACTGGTTACGCCGTGGCCCGCCGAAGGTCAGGTTGGCCACGGTTTCCGGCAGCAGGATTTTGCCCAGCATCACCCCGTTGGCATCAAAGCATTGCACGCCATCCCCGGCGCTGGTCCAGATGTTGCCCTGCACATCAACCCGCAAGCCGTCCGGGATGCCCGGTTCAATATGGGTCAGCACCCTTGATTCACCCAGGCGGCAGTTGTCGATGACGGTCATGGCGCGGATGTGGTGGGCCGCATCCGGGTCGTGGGAGCGGGCGGAGTCGGCGATGTAAAGGGTCTTGCCGTCCGGGGAAAAGGCCAGGCCGTTGGGTTGTTCAAAATCATCGGCAACACAGGTGATATGCAGCGTATCGGGGTCGATGCGAAACACGTTGCGCCCGCTCTGCTCGGGCTCGGCCTGGTAGCCCTCATAATCGCTGAGGATGCCGTAGGTGGGATCGGTGAACCAGATACTGCCATCGCGGTGCACCACTACGTCGTTGGGCGAGTTCAGGCGTTTGCCTTCAAACTGATCGGCCAGGGTGGTGATGCTGCCATCTGCTTCGGTGCGGGTGACGCTGCGCGTGCCGTGTTGGCAAGTGACAAGTCGCCCCTGCAGGTCGCGGGTGTTGCCATTGGCGAAATTGGACGCCGGACGAAATACCGAAACCCCCTGCTCCGGAGTCCAGCGCAGGATGCGCTGGTTGGGAATATCACTCCACAACAGGTAGCCGCCGTCGTTGAACCACACCGGGCCTTCTGCCCAGCGGCACTTGTCGTACAGACGCTCCAGCTGGGTATTGGGCAGGGTCAGGCGACGAAAACGCTGGTCGTGAAACTGGTAAATATCATCGTTCATGGTTCTGTCCTTTAAAGGCTGCGCAGCGTCTTGCGCCCGCTGACGGCGGCAATCACCGCGATTATGATGACGCCGGTGAGAATCAGCCGCACACCGGCGCTGGCGCCAAAGGTGTTGAGCATGCTCACCAGCAAGTAAAGAAACAGTGCCGCCCCCCACAGCCCCGGCACATTGGAAAACCCGCCCGCCACCGAAGTGCCGCCAATCACCACCACCGCAATCGATGCCAGCAGGTATTCCTCGCCCATGCTCAGGGACGCGCCGCCGGAAAACCCGGCCAGCAGTACCCCGCAGACACTGGCAAACACCGCACTCAACACATAGGTGGCCCAGCGCACCCGCTCCACCCGCACTCCGGCAAGCTCGGCAGCACGCATATTCTGGCCGATGGCCAGGGTCCAGCGCCCATAGCGGGTGCGCGTCAACAGGTAGCCGGCCAGAACCGTAAACAAGGCAACGGCCAGCGCCAGGTAAGGAATGCCCAGCCACCTGCCGGTAGAGAACTGATAGAACAGCTCCGGCGGCGCGATTCGCACGCTGCGGCCGTAGGCAATGGCCATGGACTGCAACAGAAAGCTCGCCGACAAGGTGGCGATAATCGGCGGGATGCGCAGCAGAAGGATCAGCCCATAGTTGGCACACCCCACCAGCACGCCAATCCCCAGCACCCCGGCCAGCCCCAAAGCGATCAGGCTGTTCTGGCTGTCCATCAACTTCATGCCGACCGCTGCGCTGAGGGCGATATTGGCCGGAATCGACAGATCGATATTGCCGGGGCCGGTGGTGATGACGAACATCTGCCCCACGCCGACGATGACAAAAAATGCCGAGAACGACAGCGCACTGGACGTCAGCGCAGCGGCACCCTCACCGCCGGTAAACCCCAGGGTCGCCAGCCACACCAGCAACGCCGCCAGAAACGACCACAACCAGGGTTTGCTGCGAATACGGTTCAGAGCAATGGGCAGATTCATACCGGACGTACCTCCAGACGATTGACGGCAGTGCGCAGGGCCAGCACCAGGATCAAGATCGCGCCCTGGGCACCGATCTGCCAGTCGGGGGAAATGCGGATAAACGACAGTAGCGAGCCGGCCAGCACCAGGGTCAAAGCCCCCAGCACCGCACCGATGGGGGACACCCGGCCGCCGGTAAACTCACCACCGCCCAGAATCACCCCAGCGATCGACAGCAAGGTGTAACGCAGCGCCATATTGGCGTCGGCCGAGGTGGTCAGGCCCACCAGAAACAATCCGGACAGCACTCCGAAGCCACCCGCCAGGGCATACAGCGTGACCTTGATCCGCAACAGCGACCAGCCGGCCTTGGCCATCGCCAGCGGGTTCCCGCCAGCGCCACGCAAGACCACACCAAACCTGGAGCGCATCAAAAACAGATGCACCGCCACGGCCAGTACCACGCACACCACAATGGCAAACGGCAGCACCGGGGTCTTGATTTTGACCAGCGCCTGCAACCATTGCGGCGCACTGCCGCCGGGTGCGGGCAGCAACAGCACGGCGCCGCCGACCCAGATGAACGACATGCCCAGGGTCACCACAATCGCCGGTAACCGGCGACTGTGAATCAGCGCCCCGAGCAACGCGTAAACACCGATGCAGCCCAACAGCACCAGGCATCCCAGCAGCGGATGATCGTTGAGCAAGGTAGCTGCCACACAGGCCACAAAGCTGATAAAGCTGCCCAGCGATAGATCAAGGTCGTTGACCGTGATGATCAGCATCTGCGCAATGGTGGCCAGGGCGATGGGCACCGCCAGGTTGAGCATCAGATTCATGCCCATGTAGCTCATGGCCCGCGGCTGCATGATAAAAATCGTCGCCAGCAGCACCACCAGGGAAATCCCAGGCAAGGCGTTACGCAACCAGCGGGCGCGGTTCACCCCCCCGGCTGCGCGGTCCACGGTGTTGGCCGCGGGCGGTTTTTTTAATGTCATGGGTTGAGGCGCGTTCATGCCACCTCCTCCTGAAAGGAACTGCGCAGGATTTGCGCTTCACTCAGTTCATTGCGCGGCAGATCCGCCACCGCCTGGCCGTTGCGGAACACGTAGATGTGATCGCAGTGATTGAGCTCTTCAAGCTCGGTGGAGTACCAGATAAAAGTCCGGCCGCGGGCCGCCTCTTCCTTGATGATGGCGTAGACCTCGCGCTTGGTGCCGACATCGACCCCGCGCATGGGGTCATCCATCAGAATCAGCTCGCTGTCACTGGCCAGGGCCCGGGCAAACAGGGCCTTTTGCTGGTTACCGCCGGAGAGCGACAGAATCGGATTATTCATGTCCGGGGTGCGGATGTTCATCCGCTGCTGCCACTTGGCCGCCATGGCTTGCTCTGCCTGCGGATCAATCAACAGGCCGTGCCTGAGTGCCGCCAGGGAGCTGATGCTGATGTTCTCGGCAATCGACCACAGGCTGAACACCCCGTCGGTCTGCCGGTCGCCGGCGACCATGGCCACTCGCTTCCCGCTGGCAATCCGTTCGCGCAGCAACTGCACCAGCAACTGGCTCTGGCCCTGCCCGGCCAGCCCCGCCAGACCGACGATTTCACCCGGCCAGGCGGCCACTGCCTGCCCGTTCTGCTGGCGTGCCGGCAACTGTTCGACCACCGGTGGCTGCCCGTCGCGTCTGGACACAAACACCCGGTCCTGATCCTGGGGCTTGCTCACCGTGCCCATGCACTCCACCAGCGAAGCATGGGTAAAAGCACTGGCACCCCGTACCTCCACCACACAGCCATCGCTCATCACCGCAATCCGGTCACAGGTGGCGAGCATCTCCCCCAGAATGTGGCTGATCAGCACCACGCAGCCGCCGCTTTCGACATAGCGCCGCACATGGTGCAGCAATTGCCCGGCGACCCGGGCGTCCAGCGACGAGGTGGGCTCATCGAGAATCACCAGCGCCAGATGCTCATCCACACAGGTAAAAGCACGGGCGATTTCCACCATCTGCCGCTGGGCGATCGGCAAGTCCGCCACCACCTCCCCGGGGCTGATCCTGTGGTCCGGGAAGATGCTGTCCAGGGTTGCCACAATCAATGCGCCGGCCTTGCGCCGCCAGCCAAAACCGCGCAGGCCGGGGCATGTCAGCCGGGTATTCTCGGCAACGGTCAGGTTGGGGCACAGCGACAGTTCCTGAAACACGCAGCGAATCCCGTGTTGCCGGGCCACCTGTACCGAGTAGCCGTTGCGCACATCGGCACCGCCCATCAGCACCGTGCCGCTGTCGGCACTCAGGGTCCCCGCCAGAATATGCATCAGGGTCGACTTGCCCGCGCCGTTGTGACCGATCAGCCCCAGACACTCACCGGGACGAAACGTCAGATCTACGTCATTAAGTGCGCGCACGGCGCCAAAACGCTTGCCGACCCCCTTGAGGTCAACCAGCGCTGCTTGAGTAACTGTCATTGCGCTCTCCTTCCCCGGCCAGGCTTATTGAGGTGCAGGGCTCTTCAGTTGGGCAACGTCGTCGACGCTGTACACCTGACTCACGATCCCGCCCTTCTCCAGGCCTTTGAGCGAGCTTTCGAGAGTGTCCTGGGTGACGCTGATCGCGGGCGACAGCAGGTCATGGGGCAACTGTTTGCCATCGAGCAACTGCTGGGCAACCCAGAACGACAGGCTGGAGATGCTCGGCGCGCTGGAGATCGAGAACGACTGGTAGCCGTTGGCGTCTTTCTGTTTTTTCCACCACGCCAGTTCTTCTTCGCGGTTACCGAAAATGATCACCGGCAATGGCCGACCCGCTGCGGTAAAGGCCTGGGCCACCCCGAAGCCGTCATCGCCCTGGGTCACCACCGCATCGATTTTCGGCAAGCTGGGCAAGATCCCCGCCACGGCTTTTTGCGCCGCGGTCTGCGACCAGTTGCCATTGACCGAGCCTACGACCTTCAACTGCGGATGCTTGCTCGCGCCGGCGACGACCCCGGAGTGGATCATCCCGTCCACCGAGACCCCGGCCAGGCCGCGCACTTCCAGCACATTAGCCCCGTCCGGGAAGCGCTTGGCCAGATAGTCCATGCCATCCAGACCGCTTTGCTTGAAGTCCATGGAAATTCTGTAGGCACAGGGTTCAGTGACGATGCCGTCGAAAGACACCACGACAATTCCCGCATCGCAGGCCTGCTTGACTGCGCCGTTCAGTGCGGTGGGCGAAGCCGCATTGATCACGATGGCGTTGTAGCCCTGCAGGATCAGGTTCTGGATCTGCGCCGCCTGTTCAGTGGCCTGGTTCTCCGCTGTGGTGAACGAGTCCGCCCCGGCAATGACCCCGTCCTTGACCGCCTGCTCAGTGGTCTGTTGCCAACTGTTGAGCATGCTCTGGCGCCAGGAGTTGCCGGCATAGTTATTGGACAGCGCGATGGTTTTGTCGGCCGTGTCGGCCTGGGCGTGCATGAAGGGGGTAATCAGCAATGCAGTGGACAGCAAGGCGCAACGCAGCGTGTGACGTTCCATGACATGACCCTTATTATTTTTGTGGGCTAATTGACACCCTCAGTCTGATCGGGCCACGGGGCTCTGTCTGGGGCGTTGATGCACACTTGATACCCTTTGCGCGCAAATAACCTGCGGGATCCCGCAAAAGAAACGCGCAAATATGCAGGGTTTTTGCCCCTGGCCGCTGAGCGCTTTGGGTCATACTCGGATATCGGGCCGCCAGCGGGTGCGCCTCTGACGGATTGCAGGCCATGACCCAAAGAGTCCCCATCGCGGCAGAAAACGTGTTGCATCATTTTCTCGGGATTTCCCGCGCACTGGCCGGGCGCCTGGACTTTCAGTCGATGATCGATGCGGTATCCGAAGAGATCCGTTTTATCCTGCCCCACGATCATCTTGACGTCAGCCTGCTGCTGGATGACGACAGTCACCTGTCGGCCTACGAAACGGGTCTGCACACCTCCTGGAGCGATTTTGCCTTTCATCCGCTGGCCATTACCCGAAGTCCGATTCGCGCGCTGTTGCTGGGGATGGAGCCCTATATCCTCAGCGACGATGCGATGAACGACCAGCGCTTCCAGTTCCCCGGCGCCCTCAACCACCCTATTTTCGATGCCAATTTACGCAGCCGCCTGCACGTCCCGCTGCGCGCCCGGGGTGAAGTGATCGGCGCCCTGAGTTGCTCCACCCACGCCGCCAACTTCTATACCCTGGATGATGTACGCCACACCCAGCATGTGGCTGATCTGCTGGCGTCCTATCTGTATGCCCTGCGCCAGACCGAACAGGCCAAACATATGGCAATCGCCGAGGCGCAGATCCGTGCCCGCGAAGAAGGCCTGCGCCTGGGGGCACTGCGCCTGACCGAAGAGCTGGAAAACGAGCGCCAGCGCATCGGCATGGACCTGCACGACCAGACCCTGGCCGATATGACCCGTCTGCACCGGCGTATCGCCCGCCTGCAACTGCTGGACCAGATCCCGGCAGCAGAACTGGCCCCG
The DNA here is from genome assembly GCF_022496645.1 of Pseudomonas sp. TMW22089. NCBI lineage: Bacteria > Pseudomonadati > Pseudomonadota > Gammaproteobacteria > Pseudomonadales > Pseudomonadaceae > Pseudomonas > Pseudomonas sp. TMW22089. Next base: position 46,122 of record NZ_SCFG01000019.1, on the reverse strand, counting down.
GTCGGCCAGGCCCTGCAAGAAAGCATGCAGGAATTGAGACTGATCATTGATGCGGTCAAACCCACCGTGTTGCAGCTGTTCGGGTTTGTCGAGGGGCTGGAGGACCTGCTGCTGCGCAGCGTGCGCAACAGTGGTCTGGAGATTGTCACCCGCCTGCGGGACAACACCGGCGGGCGGGCCAACGACCTGGCCGAACCCCAGCAGATCGCGCTGTTCCGCATCATTCAGGAAGCGGTCAATAATGCGATAAAGCACGCGGCACCCAATGTGATAATTGTCGAGATCACCGTCTCTGGCAGCCACTTGCAACTGACCATTGTCGACGACGGCCCCGGGCTGGACAGCCTCAATCGACTGGAAACCGGCGGTATCAAAAACATGCGCATACGCGCACAGCTGCTTGGCGCGCAGGTGCAGATCGAGAAAGGTCCCGACAACAAAGGCACCTGCGTCCAGGTCAGCCTGCCATTGTCGGACCGGGCCCAATAGGTAGAGAGAACACCATGCAAATCCTGTTGATCGAAGACGACCCGGTGCACCGTGCCTTTTTCAGGGAGGTGATCGAGGGGGCGCTGCCAGAATGCGAGCGCCTGCATGAAGCCGAGGATGGCCTGGTGGGCGAGCGGCTGGCCCATGAATTTGCCATCACCTCGGTGGTCATGGATCTGCAGATGCCAAAACGCACCGGGGTCGAAGCTGCACGGGCGATCTGGCGCGAGCGTCCCCACACCTCAATCATGTTCTGGTCCAACTACGCCGACGAAGCCTATGTGCGGGGTATCTCACGCATCGTTCCCGAGGGTGCGGCGTATGGTTATATCCTCAAGACAGCCTCCGAGGATCGCCTGCGGCTGGCACTGCGCAGCCTGTTTATCGAGCAGCAGTGCGTGATCGATCGTGAAGTGCGCGGAGTGCAGCAAAAGAGCCAGAATCACCTGCTTGGTCTGACCGATACCGAATACGAAGTATTGCAGGATATCGCCCTGGGCCTGACAGACCGGATCATCGCCCAACGTCGCAACCTGTCGTTGCGCAGCGTGCAAAACCGCCTGCAACAACTGTATGAAAAGCTCGGCGTGCGCCAGCCCGGCGCCGACAGTGACAGCAGCCCGGCCTTTAACCTGCGTTCGAGGGCGGTCAACGTGGCACTGTTGCGCAAACTGCTCAACCGCACAGCCCTGGAACAGGCCGAACTTGAATTGCAGGAATGGCTCAAAGACCCGCGCTTCAACCCCCTGCGGCATTGAAACAGGCCTGGATCAAGCCACAGAAATGCCTCCAGCGAACCGCAACCTGTAGGGGCGAGCTTTTGATCTTGAAAAGCTCGCGAGACAAGCTCGCTCCTACAGAGGGAGGTGCTCAGCCTGACGCGGCCGCGCAAAATCCTGCACCGTACGGCACTGAAACAGGTCTACATCAAATTACAGAAATTCCTCCTGCGACCCCCAACCTGTAGGAGCGAGCTTGCCTCACGAGCTTTTGATCTTGAAAAAGCTCGCGAGGCAAGCTCGCTCCTACAGAGGGAGGTGCTCAGCCTGGCGAGGCCGCGCAAAACCCTGCACCGCACGGTCCTGAAACAGGTCTGCATCAAATTACAGAAATGCCTCCTGCGACCCCCAACCTGTAGGAGCGAGCTTGTCTCGCGAGCTTTTGATCTTGAAAAGCTCGCGAGCAAGCTCGCTCCTACAGAGGTAATCAGCCTAGCGCGGCCACGCAAAATCCTGCACCGCACGGCATTGAAACAGGTCTGCATCAAATTACAGAAATGCCTCCTGCGAACCGCAACCTGTAGGAGCGAGCTTTTGATCTTGAAAAATCTCGCGAGGCAAGCTCGCGTCTACAGAGGGAGGTGCTCAGTCTGGCGCGGCCACGCAAAATCCTGCACCGCACGGCATTGAAACAGGCCGGGATCAAATTACAGAAATGCCTCCTGCGCCCCCCAACCTCGCTCCTGCAGAAGGCAAGGGCAATCAAGGACTTCACCTTTTTTTCACATGCAGCTGCTATCCTGCGCGCCTCTTTGGGGAGTAGCTGGCCGTCACGCTTGTGGCGGCGCTCTGGTCAACATTCTCGGCAACCTGCCGTGGCCATGGCATCCGTCTGGATTTGCGAGACCAACGACATACCTGTGCTGAAGTCGGGCGCACAGTGTTATGCCGTTGTCTTGAGCCCGACTGGATAACAAACATGAACCCGATTGCCCTGATTCTCCTCGCTTTCGCCATGTCGACAGATGCCTTCGCGGCAGCCATCGGCAAAGGCTCCAGTCTGCACAAACCGCGTTTCACAGAAGCCCTGCGCACCGGCCTTATCTTCGGCGTGATTGAAGCCATCACCCCCGTAATCGGCTGGGCCATCGGCAACGCCGCCACCAGCTATGTCACCCAATGGGATCACTGGATCGCCTTCACCCTGTTGCTGGGTCTGGGTCTGTACATGATCTACAACGGGGTCAAGCCCGATGAGGAAGAAGCCGAAGAGAAACCGTCGCAGCACTCATTCTGGATTCTGGTGATCACCGCCATCGCCACCAGCATTGACGCGCTGGCGGTCGGGGTTGGCCTGGCATTTGTCGACGTGAATATCTGGATGGCCGCCGCGGCCATTGGTCTGGCCACCATGACCATGGTGATCATCGGCACCATGTTGGGGCGAGCACTCGGCAGTCTGGTGGGCAAGCGTGCGGAAATCGTCGGTGGCGTGGTGCTGATTATCGTGGGTGCAACGATCCTCTATGAACACCTGAGCGCCGTTTAAATCCTCACCGGTATCTGACGCAGGGGCTGCGTCAGATACCGGCATTGCTCAGCCCGGCGTGACCGAGCGGCTGATCCGATACAGTGACCAGCTGTACAACGCCAGCGCCAGGCCTGCCAGCGCACCGCCCACCAGGCCGATCCAGGCAAAGCCCAGATGGCCACCGACATAACTGCCCAGCAGCGCACCGCCACCGATACCGATGTTGTAAATTCCCGAAAACATCGCCATCGCCACGTCTGTCGCATCTGGCGCCAGGGTCAGCACCTTGGACTGCAACGCCAGACCGAAGCCCATGATCGCCATGCCCCAGAAAATGCTCAGCACTCCCAGGGACTCAATCCAGCCGCTGGCAGGCAGCAGCAGCAACAGGCAAAGCGTCAGTAAAGCCACAGCACCGAGCAAGAATCGCTGCGGGTTGTGCTTGTGGAACCAGCTGAAACACAGGGAGCCAATGATCCCTGCGCCACCGAACAGCAACAGGACCAACGTCACCATGCTGCCACTCATGCCCGCTACGCCCTGAACAAAGGGTTCGATGTAGCTATAGGCCGTGAACTGCGCAGTCACCACCACTGCCGTCAGCACATAGATCGCCACCAGCGCCGGACGCTTGAACAGAATCGGCAGGCTTCTGAGCGAGCCCGAGTTCTGGCTTGGCAGCAGGGGCAATGTGCGGGTCAACCACAACACCAGCAACCCGGCCAGCCCGGCAATCACGATGAACGTGGTGCGCCAGCCCATGGCCTCACCCAGTAAACGACCGAGGGGCACACCCAGCACCATTGCCAGCGAGGTACCGGTGGCCAGCAAACCCAGGGCCTGAACCTGCTTGCCCTCGGGTGCCAGACGCACGGCCAGGGAGGCGGTAATTGACCAGAACAGGGCGTGAGACAACGCTACCCCTATTCGGCTGAGTAATAAAATGCCGAAGTTGGTGGCCAGGCTCGACAGCACATGACTGAGGATAAACAGCCCGAACAGCACCAGCAGCAACTTGCGGCGTTCCACGTTGCGGGTCAGCAGCATGATCGGCAGCGAAGCCAGGGACACCACCCAGGCATAAATGGTGAGCATCAGCCCGACGCTGGCGGTGGTCATGTCGAAGCTGGCGCCAATTGCGCTCAGCAGCCCGACCGGGACAAATTCGGTGGTATTGAACACGAACGCGGCCAGAGCCAGTGCGATGACAGGTTGCCAGTTTGCGCGGGATGCAGAAGTGGGGTTGCTCATTTAAGGGGTGAACTACTCGCTAGCGATGGTATGACAGGTTCAGGATCCGGTCTTGCTGATGCTCCATGTTGTATGCACAACAGGTGCCATCTGAAAGCGTCGGGGCTGAACCAACGGGGCGGCATTCTATAGACTTCTGTGATGCCGGTTGGAGCACATTGAAATACCCCTCCGGGACATTTGGCCGCACCCCTAGGGGTGTTGCTCATTCAAGTATTTGCAATGGCCTCGATCAAGATCAAGGTTAGGTGCTGTGGCCAGTTTTTGCTTTTTGCTTTTAAAGCAGGTGCATCTGCCGCCACTCGATAGTCGAAACGACGCGGACGCCCATCACAGAAGGCCGAACGCAGGTGCTGTTTTGGGGGTGGCGAGGCAGGACGCCGAGCCAGCCGTGCCGGGCCATGGATGGCCCGTCACGGCGTGCCCCCACAACAGCGCCGGAGTGAGGGCACCGGGCGAGCCTGGGCGAGCTCGGCCGTATGGTAGGGCGCAGACTTTTTGGTTCCTTTTGGGGCGTTTGCCAAAAGGGACTCGCTGTAAGAGCGAAACCGATATTTCAGTTAAACCCCTGTAACGGATATGTACGCGGTACTGCAGTTAAAACTGAGCGTACATATCCGTTCTATGTATCACGGCTTTTTACGGGTTTCGCCCTTACGGCGAGTCCCTTTTGTCAAACAGCCACAAAAGGAACCAAAAAGGCCTTGCCCCAGCGTACGGCCTTCGCTGCGCTCAGGTTCCCTCGCTCCGGTCCCGCTCCGTGGCCACGCCGTGACGGGCCATCCATGGCCCAACACGGCTCTCCCGGCATCCATGCCGGGAGGACCACTACGCAGAACCTCCTCTCGGCCTCCCGAAGGGGCAGTAGATCAAGATCAAAAACAAATCAAAAGCAGATCAAAAGCAGATCAAAAACGACCTTGTAGTCGCTGTTTTGCTTTTTGCTTTTAAAAACGAGGCCCCTGCCGCCACTGGATAGTCGGAACGACGCGCATGCCCATCACAGAAGGCCGAACGCAGGTGCTGTTGTGGGGGTGGCGAGGCAGGACGCCGAGCCAGCCGTGCCGGGCCATGGATGGCCCGTCACGGCGTGCCCCCACAACAGCGCCGGAGTGAGGGCACCGGGCGAGCCTAGGCGAGCTCGGCCGTATGGTAGGGCGCAGACCTTTTGGTTCCTTTTGGGGCGTTTGCCAAAAGGGACTCGCCGTAAGGGCGAAATCTATATTTCAGTTAAACGCCTGTAATGGATATGTACCCGGTAGATCTATAGATCCCACCGCGTACATATCCGTTTGATGTATCACGGCTCTCTACGAGTTTCCCTGCGCTCAGGTCCCCTCACTCCGGCTGCACCTTCGGTGCACGCAATACGATCTCGGTGATTTCCGATGGCCGCCCCAGTCGAACCGGGAAACCATTCCACAAACCCGTGCCGTTACTCACATACAACTGCATGCCGGCCACTGCATACAGCCCCGAGACGAAGCCTTCGTTAGCCCACTTCGCAATCAGATGCGGACCCAGTATTTGCCCGCCATGGGTGTGCCCCGACAGTTGCAGGTCAACGCCCTGCCCCGCGTTGAGCAGTGCACCGCCCGGGCGATGGCTGAGCAATATGACCGGATCACCCGCCGGAGCGCCTTTGAGGGCCTTGATGATGTCCGGCTCCGGCAACTTGAACGGTTGCGCCGCTTTGTCGGTGACCCCGGCCAGTACCAGATCGCGCCCGTTATGGGTGATCAGCACATGCTCGTTGAGCAGCATATGCAAACCAAGATGCTCAAAGGCCGGCAGCCAGTGCACGTAGTCGACGTAGTACTCGTGGTTACCCGGGATGGCAAACACACCATAACGTGCCCGCAGATCCTTGAGCGGCTGTACGTCGTCGACCCTGGCCCGGGGCGAACCGTCCACCAGGTCGCCGGTGATCAGGATCAGGTCCGGTTTCAGTGCATTGGTTTTGTCCACCACGGCCTGGAGCCAGGGAGCCTGCAACAATCGGCTGGCATGCAGGTCGGTGAGCTGCACAATGCGCAACCCGTCGAGCTCTGCAGGCAGACGTGGCAAAACGATCTCCATGGTTTTGACGTCCGGCACACGAATCGCCTGCCACACACCCACAGCCGACAGGCCCGTGCTGATCAGGCCAAGGGCAATCCCCAGGCGACTGCCGCCCAGCAAGACCCGCCCGGTTCTACCCCGCAGGGCCCAGACCACAATGCCGAGCAGATCCCGGATCAACAGCAGCAGCGCCAGCAGTATCAGGCTGGCAAATGCCCACCCCAACACCACAAGCACCTGACCCGGCACCTCGGGGGACGCCATGCTGCCAAAGAAGGTACGGGTGACAAGGTGGTGCTCGGCGATCAACAGCAGCAGAACACCCAGCCCGATCTTGCCCGCCCGGCCCACGGAGAGCGGCCGGACAAAGCGCCAGATCACATAAAGAGCAATGCTCGCGGTGATGAAATGAAACATGTTTCCCCCTGCCATAAGCCTGTACGTCTGACTCGCGCACTCTGGCGCAGGAGAGACCGATTTGCACGCGAGCCTGACAACCCGGTCGCAGCAGTGCAAACGGCAATGCTTACAGAATGTATCCAAGGCCTGAATATCGTCCAATGGATCCATTAAAGCCCAACACTCCAATTAACCGTTCGATAATCGGCTATTAATGCCAAACAACATTGACCACATAGGCACAGCCGATTACTAATGGATCCATAAAATCAATAACACCTGATTTGGAGATTGGTCATGTACCCAAAAAACACTTGGTACGTCGCGTGCACCCCAGATGAAATTGCCGACAAACCCCTGGGTCGGCAGATTTGCGGTGAAAAAATCGTCTTCTATCGCGCCCAGGAAAACCGGGTCGCCGCGGTCGAGGACTTTTGCCCCCATCGCGGCGCTCCGCTGTCTTTGGGCTATGTCGATAACGGCAATCTGGTATGTGGCTATCACGGCCTGGTCATGGGCTGCGACGGCAAGACCGTGGAGATGCCAGGGCAGCGGGTTCGCGGTTTTCCGTGCAACAAAACCTACGCCGCGGTTGAGCGCTATGGCTTTATCTGGGTCTGGCCCGGCGACCAGGACCTGGCCGACCCCGCACTGATCCATCATCTGGAATGGGCGGTTAGCGATGAATGGGCCTACGGCGGCGGGCTGTTTCATATCAATTGCGATTATCGCCTGATGATCGACAACCTGATGGACCTGACTCACGAGACCTACGTCCACGCTTCCAGCATCGGCCAGAAAGAAATCGACGAAGTTGCCCCGACCACCACCGTCGAAGGCCACGAGGTGGTCACTGCGCGGCACATGGAAAACATCATGCCCCCGCCCTTCTGGCGCATGGCATTGCGCGGTAATAACCTGGCCGACGACGTGCTGGTGGATCGCTGGCAGATCTGCCGCTTTTCACCGCCCAGCCATGTCTTGATTGAAGTGGGCGTGGCCCATGCGGGCAAAGGCGGCTATCACGCAGCCCCCGAGTTCAAGGCGTCGAGCATCGTGGTCGACTTCATCACCCCCGAAACCGAAACCTCGATCTGGTACTTCTGGGGCATGGCGCGCAATTTCAACCCCCAGGACCAGGCCCTCACCGATACGATCCGCGAAGGTCAGGGGCAGATCTTCAGCGAAGACCTGGAGATGCTCGAGCGCCAGCAACAAAACCTGCTGGACCATCCACACCGCGCCCTGCTCAAACTCAATATCGACTCGGGCGGTGTGCAGTCACGCCGGGTACTGGAGCGCATCATCGCCAGCGAACGCTCCCCCGAACCGCAACTGATCGCCAGCGCACAGTAACAACCCGCGCACGGCAGCCGCTGCCGTGCCAGCCTCCCCCATAAGAACAAGGAACCGGCATGATTGATGTGGTGGTGATTTCACGCAAAAACGAAGCGCAGGACATCTGCAGCTATGAGCTGGCCAGTATCGATGACTGCGCCCTGCCCGGGTTCAGCGCCGGCGCACATATTGATGTGCATCTGCCCGGCGGGCTGATCCGTCAGTACTCCCTGTGCAACCATCCCGACGAGCGCCATCGCTATGTGATCGGCGTGCTCAAGGACCCGGCTTCACGGGGCGGTTCGCAAAGCCTGCACGAACAGATCAAGCCCGGCGACCGCCTGCGCATCAGCGAGCCGCGCAATTTGTTCACACTGACCCACGATGCCCGCCGCAGCCTGCTGTTCGCCGGCGGGATCGGGATTACCCCGATTCTGTGCATGGCCGAGCGCCTGGCCCATAGCGGTGCAGATTTCGAACTGCATTACTGCGCACGCTCCAGTACTCGCGCCGCCTTTGTTGAGCGCCTGCGCAATTCGCCTTTCGCTGACCGGGTGTTTCTGCACTTCGACGAACAGCCCGAAACCGCCCTGAACGCCGTCCGGGTACTGGCCGACCCACAGCTCGACACCCACCTCTATGTATGCGGCCCGGGAGGCTTCATGCAGCACATTCTGGACAGCGCCCGGGCCCAGGGCTGGGAGGAAGCGGCGCTGCACCGCGAGTACTTCGCTGCAGCACCGATGGACAGCAGCAACGACGGCAGTTTTTCCGTCAAGCTGGGCAGCAGCGGCCAGGTATTCGAGATTCCGGCCGACAAAACCGTGGTCCAGGTTCTGGAAAGCCATGGCATCGACATCCCCATGTCTTGCGAACAGGGCGTCTGCGGAACCTGCCTGACCCGTGTACTTGAAGGTGTACCGGATCACCGCGACATGTTCCTCACCGAGCAGGAGCAAGCCTGCAACGATCAGTTCACACCCTGCTGCTCACGCTCGAAATCGCCGCTGCTGGTGCTGGATATCTGAACTCAGTCCGGGCGGTGAATCACTTTCATCCGCTCACTGGCCACCGCCGAGCCAAATATTTCGGCATAGCGCAAAGTTGCGTTGGCGTGTTCGCGCATGATGGCTTCGGCGCGGGCACCCTGGCCACTGACCAGGGCATCGAACACCGAGTGGTGCTGCATGTGCGCGTAGTTGAAACGCCGGTACTCGCGCACCATGTCCTTGCGATCGACCGCCAGCGCGGTCACCGAAGCAAATGGCAAGTGATCATTGCGCGCCAGCGCATCGGCAATCGCCGGGTTATGGCTACCCTCGATGATCACCTGATGAAAACGCATGTTCAGATCGTGATAGATCTCAAGATCGTCCTCGGTCACAAAGCCCTTGTCGAACAGCTCATCGCCTTGCATCAGGCACAGTTCGAGGACTTTACGCCCTTCGGCCGACAACCCGCGCTCGGCAGTCTGACGGGCCGCCAACCCTTCCAGCACACCGCGCACCTCTACCGCGCCGGCAATATCATCGGCACTCACCGAGCGCACCTGAAAGCCGCGACCGCCAAAACGCACCAGCAAGCCTTCCTGCTCCAGGGTGCGAAACGCCATGCGCACCGGCATCCGGGACACACCGAACAATTCAGCGGTAGGGATTTCCATCAGGCGCTCGCCCGCGGCAAGCTCGCCTGAGGCAATCATTTTGCGCAGTGCGATCAGCACTAATTGACCGGGCTTGCTCATCCAGACAACTTCCAGAAAACAGGGGCGGCCATAGTAACAGGCACATCCAAAAACCCGTAGGAGCGAGCTTGCTCGCGAGCTTTGCGTGATCAAGAGCTCGCGAGCAAGCTCGCTCCTACGGGCCTGTCGAGGCTATATCGACAATGGATAACTCACGATCACCCGGGTCTGGTCAAAGTCGCTGTTGAAGCTGCGCCGGTTGGTGGCATTGTTGATGCGCAGGCCGAGGTTTTTCAGGGTACCGCTCTGAAAGGTGTAACTGACCTCGGTATCACGTTCCCACTCCTTGCCGTTGGTGCCTTGCTTGGTGGTGGCGTTGTCACCATGTCCATAACGAACCATGGCCAGCAACCCCGGCACTCCCAGTGCGGCAAAGTTGTAGTCATAGCGCGCCTGCCAGGAACGTTCGTCGGCATTACTGAAGTTACCGTTGAACATATCGTTGCCCAGGGTACGGCCACTGCTGCCGTACACCGACATCCAGCCGGTGTCGCCACTCACCCGCTGCAAGCCCAGATACAAGGTATGGCCGCCGGTTGCTGCCGAAAACAGGCCATAGGCCGTGTGGCTGCTGACCTTGCCGATGCGGGCACTGCCATCATCCTTGTCAATGAAGTAACCAAGATTGGCCCCCAGCACCCAGTCGCCGACCGGTTGCTTGTGCAGCAGATTGAAATAGCTTTGCTGGTAGATATCTTCCAGCTGCGAATGCCACAGCCCCACCTGGGTGCGCTGCTGATTGAAACGGTACTCGGCACCCGCGTAATTGAAGCGGTCGGAGGTTACCCCCGGCGCAGCCCAGGCCGAAAGATCCTGCATATCCGAAGAGTTGCGCAAGCTGACAGATCGGTACTGACCCGCCTGCAACCCCAGCCCTTCGATCTCTTTGGAGACCAGCATGGCACCGCGGAAAGTCTGCGGCAGCAGGCGGCCATCGTCGTAGCGCAACAGCGGAACATCCGGCAGCAGCTCACCGAGCTTCAACTCCGTAGCGGAAAAGCGCGCTTTCGCCGCAACCCCGGCACGGCCGAAATTGTCAGCGGCGCGACCGTCATCGTGTACCGGCAGCAATTCCGAACCGCTGGCCAGCCGGCTGCTGTCCAGCTTGACCCCGAACATGGCTATCCCCTCCAGACCAAAGCCCACCGGCCCCGGGGTGTAGCCCGAGTTGAACTTGAGAATAAAACCCTGCGCCCACTCATCCACCTTGCTTTTAGTGGCGCCCGGATCACGGAAGTCACGGTTGAAATAGTAATTGCGCAGCAGCAAGTCGGTGCTCGACCCTTCAAAGAAACCCTCTTGCTGCGCCAGTGCCGAGGCGCAAAAGCTCAACGAGAGCAAGCCAGTCATCATCTTCATTATTATTGTTCTCCGATTATCGGGCGCAGCCGCTCCCCGCAGCTGATACAGCCCGCCCGTTTTAATTGTTATTTGAATCTGCAGGAACGAGCTTGCCTCGCGATCTTTTCAATCGCACAGGGCTCGCGAGACAAGCCCGCTCCTACAGGCGGAACATGATCAGGCCGACGCCAGCACCGGCTGTGCCTGCGCCGACGGTGGTTTGAGCAGCAACAGACAGCCCGCCGCGACCACAAATACGATGGCAAACACTCCATACAAGTGCAGCGGCTGCCAGCCGGCATCCAGCAAAAACCCGGCAGCGATTGGCGACACAATGGCGCCGATACGACCGATCCCGATGCCCCAGCCCACCCCCGTCGCCCGTACGGAGGCGTCATACACCACCGGCGACAGTGCATACAGGCCAGCCACACAGCCGTTGGAAAACATCCCGATCAGCAAGCCCAACCCCAGGGCAGCCATCACCGAAGACGCCGAGCCGACAAACAGCACCAGCAAACCGGCGGTAATCAGCATGAACAGCGACAGTACACGGGCCAGCGGCCAGCGCGATGACAAGCCGCCAATCAATGCCGCACCGAAGATGCCGCCAACACTCAGCAGTACGCCCCCGGTAATCCCCTGTTGCGCGGAAAGCCCGGCCGACACCAGCAACTTGGGGGTCCAGCTCATCACAAAGTAGAAGCCGAACATCACCAGGAAGAACAACAGCCAGATCACCAGCGTGGTGCGACGCATTGCAGGTGCCAGCAGTGCACCCAGGGCATTGCGGTTGCCGGACGGGCTTGCGACCAGCGGTGGCATTTGACTCAGGGGCGGCTGCCCCAGACGCCGGGCCAGACGGTTGATCCGTTGCAAGGCGGTTGCCGGACGACGCGCCAGCAGAAAATCCAGCGACTCGGGCAGCCACAACAGCACCAGCGGAATTACTGCAAAGGTGACCAGCCCGCCGAATACAAACACCGAGCGCCAGCCCCAATGGGTCAGTAACCAGACTGCCAGCAAGCCACCCAGCGTTGCCCCAAGGGCATACCCGGTGGACTGCAGGCTGACCGCCAGGCCGCGCCAGCGCTTGCTCGCATATTCACTGGCAATCACGTTGCTGCTCGCCAGAATCCCGCCAATCCCGAGCCCGGTGAGACCGCGCAACAAAGCCAGTTGCAGCGGACTCTGACTCATGGCTGAAAGCAGCATGCCGCTGCCCGAGATCACCAGGCACAACAGGATCAAAGGTCGACGACCGATGCGGTCAGCCCAGGGCGCGATAAACAAGGAACCTGCGGCCATACCGAACAAACCGGCACTGAGCAGCAAGCCGATCTGCGCACCGTTGAGTGCCCACTCGGCCGATACCGAAGCCGCTGTGAACGCCATCACCAGCACGTCGAACCCGTCAATCATGTTCAACACAATGCAAATACCGATCGCGAGCAACTGAAAGCGACTCATCGGGCCGTTATCCACGGCGGTTTTCAGCTCCATGGACATGGCTGTGCCTCCGTGTCGCCAAAGACCGGAACCACGCAAAAAACGGTAGTGCGCACAGACGTAAAGTCAGCAGAACTCAGGCAGTTCTGCGCCCTGGATAAGCCATTCATGACGAGACCCTTTTTTTGTAGTTTTGATGGGTGACGTTCAGGAGGGGCCCTGCAATCACCTTGCGCTAGTCAACCCGTTAATGGATCCACAGGCAATATGAGGGGACAGTGCAAGGACCGGATATCCTTCAGGGGAGTGGCCTTAATGCGATACATGAATCAATTTTTTCTTTGTTTATCAATACTTTGAATAAATACAAAGTCTTCACTATTAGCGTGCGATTATCGACCAATCTCCTTGCGCCCCGGGGCCGAGGGCGATATTTCCAGGTATTCGACTATCGGTCCCGAGCCATTGGATCCACTAAACCTCAATCACGGGTTCCATCGCAGCCGCAAAAGACGCTCTCAGGGTTGAAGAAACACGCTTTGTTTAATGCTTCGCGATGTCAGGATCCAAAGGTTTGCATCACGACCTGGTGCTGTTGCCTGCTATTAAGCTTCGACGCTCACGTACAACAAAAACCGAACCCCCGAGGAACCCCCTGAATGCCATCCACTGCATCTGCCACTGCAACGCCAACCCGGGGGGTGTTCGGTCTTTTCTGCCTGGGCAGTTACCTGTTGTCGGTGTCTTACGGCACCACCTTCTTGCTGGCCATGGTGCTCAGCGCGCACGGGGGCAGCGAGTCCGACGCCGGCACGATCATTTCGGTGGCCATGCTCAGCACCTTTGCTGCGGTGATTTTTTCCGGGCACCTGACTGATTTGTTCGGCGCGCCAAAAGCCATTGCCGCCGGCGCACTACTGCTGGCTGCAGCGTGCCTGGGCTTCGCCACGGTTCCGACATTTGGCGCTGCGGTGCTGGTATCCGGTTTGCTGCTGGGCTTTGGCTGGGGGGTGTTTTACACCCTGGGCCCGATCATCGTGGCCATGATGATTGAACCCGCGCGCCGGGTTAAATACTTCGCCCTGCTGTCAGGCAGCATGATGAGCGGGATCGGTAGCGGTCCACTGGTCGGACGCGCTGGCGAGGCAATGGGCTATCCGGTGGAATCGGCGTTTGTGGTGGCTACCGTCGCCAGCCTTCTGGGCGGCCTGGTATTTGTGTTGCTCGGCCCGAAAATAAAACGCCAGAGCGCCACTGTCGGCCCCGTCAGTGTGTGCAAAATCACCCTGCCGGCGGCGCGTCTGGTACTGCGTTCAAAGGCTGTATGGGCGATTGTCATGGTCGGCCTGGGCGGTGCGATCTTCGGCGGGCTCTCGAGTTTTCAAACCTCTTACGCCAGTCTCATGCAGCTGGACTATTCGTTGTTTTTCCTGGGTTTCATGGGCGCGGCCATTTCCTGCCGGCTGTTGATCGCAGGCTTTATCGTCAGGCGCGACCCCTACGTGATGGCCTGCATCCTCACGGCCATGATCGTAGCCTCGGTGTTGATGTTCATGTTCTGCGTCAATTCGGCCAGCACTTATTTGTTGGCCGCGATGACCCTGGGTGTGGGTTACGGCCTGACCTACTCGGTGATCAATGGCCAGGCTGCCAATGAAGCGCCCCCCGGGCACACGGCGCAGTCACTGGTGCTGTTCAGCCTGGCTTATTTTGTCGGAGTGTTCGGGTTTCCATGGCTGGCCGGGCACGTGATCGTCAACTACGGCATCCCTGCCCTGCTGTCGATCATTCTGCTGATCGCCCTGTGCAACTGGTCGATTACCCTGGGCCGGTTGCTGTGGCGGCGCCTTTCTCAGAACGCTTGTGGCAGTCCTGCCAAACCTCGCGCATCAACGCCTTGAGCATCAGGGCTTCGTCCCAGCGATCACTGATGTCACGCCCGTCTGCACCGGTGATGGCATAGGGCGGCGGGCCCAGTTCACAGGTGAAGGACAGGCTTGGGGGCGTGTCCGGGCGGGCCAGCCAGTCCTCTATCCCGTATTGCCACCAGCCCACAAAGCGCTGCAACCAGGGCTGATGCCGGGCAAAGCTGATGGGCACCTGCACCTGCTCGCTACAGGCGACACGGCCGTGAAAGCCCCAACTGTTTCGCAAAATGGTGTGGATCATGGCGTCGTCCTCGGCGCTGGCCTGCAGCGGCAACTCACGGCCGACCACGTAGTGGGACAAGTCAGCCAGCAACTTGAGGTCGGGCATCTCGGCCAGCAGATCCAGGGTAAAAAACAGGTCATTGGTCAGTCGATAGCGATGGGTTTCCAGCAGCACCGCAAAGTCCACCTGTTCGGCCAGCCGCTGCCAGCCTTCGGCCAGTTTCACCGCCTGAGACAGACTGCGCGGCCGCACATCGGCCTGTAGCGTCAGGTGATGGCAGCCGTATTGGGTGGCCACGTCCAGTGCGGCCGCCAGATCATCCACCGATTGTGGAAACACCTGACCTTCGATCTGCAGCCCCCGGGCACTGGCGGCGCGGTGCAGGCGTGCAGCAGGCTGGGGCAGCCAAAAGTGATCGGTGACCCCGTCAAACCCGGCGGCCGCTATTTTATCCAACTGGGCTTCCAGGGGCTGGTCGCATTGACCGTTGTGATCCTGCATGGCCCAGAGTGACTGAAACACCAGAAATTCACGCATATCAGTTCCTCAACAGTTGTTTGAGCGACACGCCGGCATCCATCAGTGCAGGCACCTGAAGCGGTGTACCGCAGGCGATCAGGCGTTCGCAGAGCTTGATATCCCTGGCAATGCTGTTGCCCATGCCCCAGCCGCAAGCACCCAGCAAACGCTGCCCGGCATCGAGGTAGAACAGTACAAAGCCACCGTCTGCCGTGGCCCGGCTGGCGGAGGGCTCAGCGCTGCTGATCTGCCCCGTGGTTTGTAAACCCCAGTCATAGTGGTCGGACCAGAACCCCGGAATGCTGTTGAAGGGCAGCCCGGCGCCCAACAGATTGAGGGCGGCGTGATGGCCCTGGTGCTCGGCATTACGCCAGGTTTCCTGACGCTGGAACTCACCGCCGGGGTGCAGGCGAAATTCACATACATCACCCGCAGCAAAAATATCCGCCGCGCTGCTCTGCAATTGCCCATCGACCCGAATGCCCTGCCCCACATCGAGCCCGGCGGTCCTGGCCAGCTCGACATTGGGTTGCATGCCGATCCCCACTACCAGCAGATCACAGGGCAGGCACTGGCCGTCCACCAGTTGTACCGCCTCGGCCCGCTCGCCGCCCAGCACCGCTTCAATGGCCACGTTCAAGCGCACATCAACACCCCGGGCCCGATGCAAAGCCAGCAACACCCCGGACAAGCGCTCGGGCAACACCCGCCCGGCCAGACGCGGCCCGGCTTCAAGCAAGGTCACACTGCAGCCCAGGGACCGCGCCGTCGCGGCCACTTCCAGGCCGATAAAGCCGCCGCCTACAACCACCAGCCGCGAGCCGGGGCGCAATCCGTTGCGCAGGGTCAGAGCTTCATCATGGGTGCGCAAATACAGCACATTGGCCATATGCTCCGGCACGTTGGGCAAGCGCCGTGCCCGTCCACCCGTTGCCAGCAACAACCGCCCGTAGGCCAGCCAGCTGCCATCGGCCAGTTGCAACCCATGCTGCGCCGGTGCCCGCGACAGCACCGGAACGGCCGTCCAGTGTTCAATGTCCAGCTCACCCAGCCGGGTGCTGTCGCACAGGCTGCAACCCGCCAGGTCGGTGGTGCCCTGCAGCAACCCCTTGGACAGCGGTGGCCGTTCATAAGGTGCATGGGCTTCGTCACCGATCAGGATCAACCGCCCGCTGTATCCCTCGCTGCGCAAGGTCAGGGCTGCACGCCCGCCGGCATGGCCGGCGCCGATAATCACCAGTGGAGCATTGACTGTATTCATGGTCTGGCTCCCCGCTCTCAAGTCGGTACGCCAAGATACAAACGACCGGCCTCGACCCGTACCGGATAGGTCTTGAGGTTGACGCACACCGGAGCCCCAAGCGCCTTGCCCGAACGGTAATCAAAACGCCCGTTATGTTTGGGGCACTCGATGACGTGGTCCATCACCAGCCCGTCTGCCAGGTGGATGGACTCATGGGTACACAGCCCGGCAGTGGCGAAAAACTCGCTATCGGCCGACCGGTACACGGCATAAGTGTGCTGGCCGTGGTCAAAACGCATTACATCTTCTTCATCTATGTCGTCCACGCAGCAGACGTCGATCCATTGCTCGCTCATGATCTTCTCTCTTGTAGTTGTGGTCGCGATCAGCCGGGGACAGCCTGGTTTTGCGCTGGCGCAGCAGTGCGCGGCCCTGTGGGACGATCAATGAAATAACCGGGGTCTTTACGCTGTTGCATAACGGTCGGGATGATTTCCTTGAAGGCAGCAAGCAGGTCTGGATACGGCGGCGGACAGTCGTGGCGGATTTCCTCATGCAACTGTGCCAGGGCGTGGTAAGGCACCATCGGGTACATGTGGTGCTCAAGGTGATAGTTCATGTTCATGTAGATAAAGCGCAGCAGCGGGTTCATGTAAATCGTCCGGCAGTTACTGCGGTGATCCAGTACATCCTCGGCCAGCCCCACATGCTGCGACAGCCCGAACAGGTAGGACAGCCACGCGCCATACAGGCTTGGCAGGCCGATAAACATCAGTGGCAACCAGCTGTGCTGATACAGCGCCAGTCCGATCACCAGGGCGTAAATCACCAGCCAGATCCGCGCCGTGCGCACCACTGCCGGCCATTCAGACTGCGGAATAAAGCTCTGCTCTTCGTCATCCATACGCCCGGCTGCATGGCGCAATACCGAGCGCAGGGTATTGAACCCATGGGGCAGATTGAACAGGCTCAGCGCCATGCGCACCAGACTTGGTGGACGCGGCTCGACGATTTCCGGATCGCGCCCCACCACGATAGTGTCGGTGTGATGACGGGTATGGCTCCAGCGCCTGACATGAGGCTCGAACAGGCACATGAAGCTGGCGACCTGATACACCGCATCGTTCATCCAGCGGGTTTTGAACGCCGTGCCGTGGCCCATTTCATGCCAGCGCGCATTGGAGGCGGTGCCATACAACACCCCGTAGGCAATAAAAAATGGCACACAGGCCCAGGAGCCCCAGAACCAGTAGCCACCGAACCCGGTTGCCAGCAGCGCCAGAATCCACAACGCGGTGTCACGCAGGGCCGGGCCATCGCGACGCTGCATCAATTCCTTGAGGCGCTTGCGGGAGATCGGGCATTGATACCAGCTGGCCGAGACCAAGCCTTTTTCGGCAGCCCTCGCGGCTTCAGGGCCGGTCAATCGATAGTCGCGGTGTTCGGTTGAACTGGAGTGGGACATGGCAGTTTCTCCGCTGGCTTGATTATTGTTCTGGAGAAAATATAAGCAGCCATGCCATGGCCCTCAATGCCTTGAATAGATTCCCTATCAAGCTATCATCGTGGCCCAGTGCAGCTTGATAGTTTTCTATCAAGGCCTTCTTCAAGGCTGACCATGGACAACAATAAACGCCCCACCATCGCCACCGTTGCCGCTCAGGCAGGGCTGAGTGTGGCCACCGTAGACCGGGTGCTCAATGCCCGGGCCCCGGTCAACCCGGACACTGCCGAACAGGTGTTCCAGGCCGCCGAAGCAGTCGGTTATTTCGCCGCTCGCCTGATTGGCCAGCGCATCCGCGAGCGCCGCCCCACTTATCGCTTCGGCATTCTGCTACTGGGTACTGCCCAGGCGTTCTACGGCAATCTGGCGGCCGCCATTGGCGAAGCGGCCCGCCGTCAGCTCGAGGCCAACCTGAGCTGCCATTTCGAGTACGTGATCGACCGCAGCCCCGGCGCCATCGTGGCGCAAATCGAGCACATGGCAGTGCAGTACGATGGCCTGGCGGTGGTCAGCTTCACCCATCCGCAGATCAATGCCTGCATTGCTCAGATTCGTGAAGCCGGAGTGCCGGTGATTGCCCTGCTGTCAGACATCCACGAACAGGCGCAGGAGGCCTATGTCGGCGTGGACAATCTCCAGGTGGGCCGCACCATGGGCTGGTTGCTGGCCCATACCTGCAATGCGCGCAAGGGCAGCATCGGCGTATTGCTGGGCGGCCACCGCTTCCAGGGGCATCAGGCGCGGGTCGATGGCTTGCGCAGTTACCTCACAGAGCATGCACCGGGGCTCAAACTGCTCGATCCGCTGATCAATATGGACAACGATGACGTGACCGAAGAAGCGGCCCTGGACCTGCTGGCCCGACATGCCGATTTACGCGGCCTGTGCGTGGTCGGCGGCGGTGGTGACGGCATCATCCGCGCCCTGGCCCAGTTGCCCGCTCGCCCGGGCCTGTGCAGTATCTTGCCGGAGTCCACGCAGCTGTCGCAGCAGGCGCTCAAGCAGGGGTTGATTCGCATAGTGGTGGACTCCCAGCCCGGGCTGATCGCCACGGCGCTGATGGACTTGCTGGTAGAACTGCAAACAGCGCCGCAGTTTGATCCGTTGCGTCACCGCATCCATGTGCCGCTGCAGATCGTTACCAGCGAGAACCTGTGACCCGCCCATCCCGTGCAACGAAATCCAGACAGCTTTGCAGGTGCACCTTGGCTGCAATCGTGCAGCTTCTTGTCGCGAAGACACCTACAGCCCTTGCTCATTGTTTCCCTTAAGTCTGCGCTTCTATGTTGCCACTCCGTTTCAGCGAACCAAGGAGTAGCAACCATGTTTGACCCCTCTGAAAATACCCCCGACATCCAGGCCGCTGCCAGCCTGCTCAGCAGCGGCAATGTGTATTCCGGGGCCTACAACTTTATGAGCAGCATCAGTGCCGGGGTCGATCCGCGCACCGGTGCGTTCTCGGCCTCGATAACCCTGCCCACCGGCGCCGCCAACGATTTGCGCGGGCCCATCAGCCAGTTGCGCCTGAGCCATAGCCCGCTGATGGGCGAAGATCAGGGCTTCGGTCTGGGCTGGATGCTCGGCACCACCTCGTGGGACGGCGCCAGCCAACAACTGCAACTCAATTCCGGCGAGCGCTTTCGCGGTGAAATTGTCGGCCAGAGCATGCGTTTCCCGGATGTGCGTTTGCCGGTAGTCGCAGTGACCGTTCAGCGTCAGGAAATGTGGGTCAGGCATAACGATGGCAGCTGTGAACGCCTGATCCCGCTGGCCGGACACTCCAGCCTGTGAGTGGTGAGCACCCTGGTGGGGGCCGATGGCAGCGCCCTGAATTTTTACTGGCGTTCGGTTGGCAATGGGGCGTACCTGCAAAAGGTCAGCGATGCCCGGGGCCGTACGGTGCTGGCGCTTTCCTACGAAGGCCAGCAAACCCGTCTGACCTTACAGCCGGACACCCCCCCACAGGTGGTGATGTCTTTTCACCGGGTCTCCGGGCAGTTGCGCCGGGTAACGGTGGACGGACTTCCCGACAGTGGCTGGCAGTTTGAATACACCCGCAGTGATTCAGGTCTGTTGCTGCTGAGCAAATGCACCCAGCCCACCGGCAGCACCGAGGAAGTGACCTACAGCGAAGCCAACGGCCTCAACCTGCCTGCAGGGGCGCCGTTTGCGCGGATGCCGGTGGTCAGTCAGACCCGCAAAGACCCGGGGGACGGCCAGCCGGTGCAGCTGGTTCGTTATGACTACGGCCTGTACGGCAGCAACAACTATTTTGGCTGGCCGGCAGTGCGCCAGTGGCGTAACCGCGAAGACAACCTCTACCACCTGACCGGGGGCGGCGATTTTCTCTACGGCTCCACCGAAACCCTGATGGATGCCCGGGGGACTGTTTTGCAAACAGTGTCCCGCACCTTTAACCGCTTCCACCTGCTGACCCGGGAACGCACGCAACAGGGCCAGACCCTGCAGGAAACCGAGACCACCTATTACGACGAGCCCTGGCTGCCCATTGCCCGGCAGGTGCCTTACTTCCAGTTCCCGCATAAAGTCATTACCCGCAAGGCGCAGCTGGATGGCCAACGGGTGTTGCGAGAGCTTGTTACCGAAGAACAAACCCGCTACGACGAGCTGGGTAACCCGGTGTGGCACCGTAATGCCCTGGGCGGGATTGAAGAGTCCGAGTACTACCCGGTGAGCGGCGAGACCGACAACTGCCCGGCCGACCCATTGGGCCGCATCACCCGCCTGAAAAGTCGTACGGTCAGTCCGCCACCCGGCACCGAAGGCCCGGTCAAGCAGACCCGCTACCGTTATCAGGCGCTGCCGGTACGTCGGGATGCCCCCGGATTTGCTTTGCCTACCTTTGTTCAAAGCAGCGAGGAACAGCTACTGCTGGTCGAAGGTGAAAAATTTAGTGAGCTGGGCCGCTCGACTCAAAGTTTCATTAACGATCCGGCCTCGCCCCATCACACTCGCATGCTCAGCGAAACCCAGACGGTAGAGGGTAAAAGCACCACCCGGGCCTACAGCTACAGCCTCACTCAGGCGCGCAACGCCCGCTCGCTGGAACGTGCCGTATTGCAGGAAAAGGTCACGATCACCAGCCACGACGGACATAAATCCAGCTCCCAATCCTCACAGGATCTGTACTCGGGGCTAATGGTCACCGAACAGACCGACGAGCAGCTGCGCATGGCCTTTGCCCACGATGCCCTGGGCCGTGTGACTCAGGAAGTCGCAGCCCCGGATTCGGCGTTCGAGGCAGAGGTCAACTGGGCCTATTCGTTGTCAGCGAACCAGCGCTGCCAGACCCGAATCGGCGCTTCCGGGCGTAAGGAAACTGTCTGGCTCGATGGTATGGCCCGGGAAATCCGCCGTGAAAAACAGACCGACAGCGGTGAGACCTATACCGCCTGGACCGCCGAATATGACGTGCTGGGCCGGGTGTTTCGTGAAACGACTTACGATCCCGGTAACGAAGACGTCCCGGCCCTGAGCCTGACCACTGAGCGGACCTTTGATGACTGGGGCAATGTGCTGACCGAAACCGGCGCAGACGGTGTCACCCAACACACCCTTGCCGACCCGGTGGCCCTGACCGGAACCCACTGGCAGACCGACGCCAAGGGCGTGGCCGGGGCCAGAACCGTGACCACCCATAGCCTGGATGGCAAGCCGCTGACCGAGCAATTATTTTGCGCCCAAGGGGAGTTGCAACACACCTTGCGCTGGAGCTATGACGGCCTTGGCCGTTGCGTCAGCCAGTTCGATACCATGGGCCGGGAGACCCGCCAAGAATGGGATGTGCGGGATCGGCTGGTATCCACCACGCTGCCTGATGGCTCCCTCATTAAACGCACCTACGCCCAAGGCCATGACGGTGATTTACCGGCCACGGTCTCGATCACTCATCCGTCGTTGGGCACTAATGAAGTCCTGCTGGGCGAGCGCAAATATGACGGCCTGGGCCGACTGGTGTGGGAAAAGGTCGGGCAGAGTGTCTCTGAATGGGAATATGCCGAAGGAGAAATCCACGCCCATACCCAAACCTTGCCTGACGGCACTCAAGTCCATACCGAACGCCAACCGGAACTGGGTGGTGCGTTGCTGTCGATGCAAGCTCCCGGGGTCAGCGTGTTCAACACCTACGATCCCAAAAATGGCCGTTTGCTGGAGTCCCAAGGCAATCTGGGTCTGCAAAAAGATCACTGGTCTCCCTCAGGCCAACTGACCAAAGCCGACTACGCCTGGCAAGGCGATCAGCCACGCTCGCAACAGCAAAGCACCACCCCGGCGGGCACAGTGACGCGCCTGACAGATGCCGACGGTGCCGAACAGCGCTGCCAGTACGATGAATTCGGGCGTTTGAGCGTGCAGCAAGGTCCCGATGTGAGCATCAGCATTACTTACGATGCAGCGTCGCGGATTCATCAGCAGCGAACCCAATCAAACGATGGCTCGCGGGACATGACCGTAACCCTGGGCTACGACAGCCTGGGTCGCCCGGCCCGTCGTGAAACGGCTACCCGCACGCCCACCCGACAGTCCCTTGAAGTCCAGACCCAGCAATGGCGTAAAGACGGCAAGCTTGCGCAGCGTGAACTGACCCGTGACGGTGTTCTGGTCCGGAGTGAAAGCTTCGACTACGACCTGCGCGGACGGATGATTGCCCATCGCCTTGCAGGCCCGTCGTTACCCGAAGATGCCCACGGCAAAACCTACCGCGAGCAACACTTCCAATACGACGCCCTCGACAATATTCGTCGACTGGAAACGGTCTTTGCCGACGCCAGAGCCAGCAATGTCAGTACATTTACCTACAACCCCGCCGACCTCACCCAGCTGCTCAGCGTCAGCCACAGTCGCGCCGATTACCCGGCACCGGTAACCCTGGAGTACGACGCGCTGGGCAATCTGAAACGCGACGAGCGCGGTAATCCGCTGCACTACGATGCCCTGGGCCGACTCATTGGCGTCACCCTGCCTACCGGCCAGCGCCGCTGGCACTACGGCCCGGCGGGCAACATCATCAAGACCGAAGACTCTACCGGCCCTCGCTGGCGTTACCACACCGGAGGTCAACTCAGTTGCGAGATGGGTGAAACCACCCAGACCCGCTGGGTGCGGGCCGGTGACGTTCCGGTGGCTGAAAGCCGTCTTGCAACGGCGGTGCGCGAAGTGATGCTGCTGGGCACCGACGCCCAGGGTTCGATAACCACTGAGGCCAACGACGGGATCAATGCCCCGGTCTACGGCGCCTACGGCCAGAGCCAGCCCGGCACCAGCCGACTGGGCTACGCCGGCGAATTGCGCGAACAGGACAGCGGCTGGTATTTCCTGGGTGATTACCGCATCTACAACCCGGCACTGATGCGCTTCCACAGCCGTGACAGCCTCAGCCCCTTCGGCGAAGGCGGCCTCAATGGCTATGCCTATTGCGCCGGCGACCCGGTCAACCGCATCGACCCGTCGGGTCATTCGTGGCTGGACTGGCTGTTGCCGGCGGCCGGCATCGCCTTGGCCGTAATCGGCACCGTGGCCTCCCTGGGTGCATTGGCGGCGCCCACTGCGGCGCTGACCGCCAGCTATGTAACGGCAGTCACCACCGCGACCTTGAGCGTGGTGTCGCTGGCAGCGGACGTGGCCTCGATAGCCTTGCTGGCCAGTGGCAATGAAAACGCCGGACGGATTCTGGGCTGGGTGGGCATGGCAACGGGGCTGGCCTCGGCGGCCCCGTCTATGGCCGGGGCTGCCGCCAAGGGGGTCAAAAAGGCCGGCAAGTTCGTGGGCAGCTGGCAGCACAAACTGCAGCATGCCGGAGGAGCTCCAGGAGGGGGGCGGGCTTTTAACCCTGCGACGCTTCAGCACTCAGCTTTAAATGCAATGGACCCTAAGGAAGCCTGGCTTGCTACTCGCAGTATGAACCCTTCAGGAGGAGCAAATAATATTATGTACGCTGCTGCTCAACGGTACAGCAGCGTCAGTAGGGAAACTTCTATAGAAGTTCGAAACTTTTACAGGCTCAACCCGACGAAGGCTGCGTTGCCACAGAACACAATTCCATCCACGACCGTTAGAAGTATGGATGGCATTACCGTGATGCCTGTTTTTCAGAACAATCCGGATTATGTTAATGATGTCAGGCAAATAGCTGCCAACATACACCCGGCGTATCCACCTGAGGTCTTGCAGGGCTACAACATAAACACTAACTCTCTAGCCATCACCGCCCCTGACTTTTACGAAGCGACATTTATTCGTACGCATATATGGGATCTGCCTTACGAAAATGATTTTGTGAAATATGTAACCCAGGATGGATTATGGATAAGGGATCAAACCAGATGGCAGGAGAACTTTATGCTCTGGCGTCTCTAGGAAAGTCTTGACTCGCCACCATTTTTTATATTCCAGCCTTATGGGAATTCAAAAAATGGTGGCCCACCAAAAGTCAGGTTTGAGCAAGGGCTGACTACGGTTGCCAGCATACTCGCCATCAACGATGTGCATTTGTCTGATGCGCAGCCCGATCGAGGTGTTCAGACCAGACGGCTCCTTGAGCAAAGCTGTTTTTTTTGAATATTGAAGTGTTACCGGAGACAGCAGTACCTATCTGAAAATGATGGGTACTGCCATACGCTTTGGTTCGAATCTCCAGCCATCAGGCACTGGAAAGTCCGGTGGCCTGCCAGCAATCAGCCTCTTTGTGGTTTTCTTGATTCAATATTTTTTCTTGAACAGCCACTTTCTCCGTGATTTTGCGCATCACCGACGCACCCCTCCCACAATCAACAATGGTTGGGCATCTTCCCCACGTATTAAAAGATACTTTTTGTGCCGCCCCCCCCTACAACACTTGCTCATTGTTAGCCCTCAGCGAGGGACCCTATTTTGCTACCCCTTTCTAGCGAAACAAGGAGTAAGACACATGACTGAGCACACCTCCGTACCCCTATCCGCCGCCAGCCTGCTCAGCAGCGGCGACGTATATTCCGGGGCCTACAACTTTATGAGCAGCATCAGTGCCGGGGTCGATCCGCGCACCGGTGCGTTCTCGGCCTCGATCAGCCTGCCCACCGGCGCCGCCAACGATTTGCGCGGACCCATCAGCCAGTTGCGCCTGAGCCATAGCCCGTTAATGACTGCCGATCAGGGCTTTGGTCAGGGCTGGATGCTTGGTACCACCTCGTGGGATGGAGCCAGCCAGCAACTGCAACTCAATTCCGGCGAGCGCTTTCGCGGTGAGATTGTCGGTCAGAGCATGCGCTTCCCGGATGTGCGCTTGCCGGTAGTTGCAGTGGCCGTTCAGCGTCAGGAAATATGGGTCACGCATAACGATGGCAGCTGTGAACGCCTGATCCCGCTGGCCGGACACCCCAGCCTGTGGGTAGTCAGCACCCTGGTGGGGGCCGATGGCAGCGCCTTGAATTTTGACTGGCGTTCGGTCGGCAATGGGGCGTACCTGCAAAAAGTCAGCGATGCCCAAGGCCGCACGGTGCTGGCACTGGCCTACGAGGGCGTGCTGACCCATCTGACCTTACAGCCGGATACTCCCGCACAGGTGGTGATGTCATTTCATCGGGTCTCCGGGCAGTTGCGCCGGGTAACGGTGGACGGCCTTCCCGACAGTGGCTGGCAGTTTGAGTACAGCACTGCGACTTCCGGATTACTGCTGCTGAGCAAATGTACCCAGCCCACCGGCAGCACCGAGGAAGTGACCTACAGCGAAGCCAACGGCCTCAACCTGCCTGCAGGGGCGCCGTTTGCGCGGATGCCGGTGGTTAGTCAGACCCGCAAGGACCCGGGGGACGGCCAGCCGGTGCAACTGGTTCGCTATGACTATGGCCTGTATGGCAGCAACAACTATTTTGGCTGGCCGGCAGTGCGTCAGTGGCGTAATCGCGAAGACAACCTCTACCACCTGACCGGTGCCGGGGATTTCCTTTATGGCTCCACCGAAACCCTGATGGATGCCAGGGGCACCCCCCTGCAAACCATCAGCCGCACCTTTAACCGCTTCCACCTGCTGACCCGTGAACGCACCTTGCAGGGCCAGACCCTGCAGGAAACCGAGACCACCTATTACGACGAGCCCTGGTTGCCCATTGCCCGGCAACTGCCTTACTTCCAGTTCCCGCACAAGGTCATTACCCGCAAGGCGCAGCTGGACGGCCAACGGGTGCTGCGAGAACTTGTTACCGAAGAAGAAACCCGCTACGACGAGCTGGGCAACCCGGTGTGGCACCGCAATGCATTGGGGGCCGTTGAAGAGTCCGAGTACTATCCGGTAACCGGTGAGAGCGACGACTGCCCGGCCGACCCTCTGGGCCGCATCGCCCGTCTGAAAAGTCGTACTGTCAGCCCGCCACCCGGCACCGAAGGCCCGGTCAAGCAGACCCAATATCGCTATCAATCCCTGCCCGTGCGTGGGGATGCTCCAGGGTTGGCATTGCCGACTTTTGTCCAGAGCAGTGAAGAGCGGTTGCTGCTGGTTGAAGGCGAGAAACGCACTGAATTGGGCAGTTCCAGCCAGACCTTTATCAATGCTCCGGCCTCACCCCATCACGGCCGTATGCTCAGCGAAACCCAGACGGTAGAGGGTAAAAGCACTACCCGGGCCTACAGCTACAACCTGACCCAAGCCCCAAACGCCCGCTCTCTTGAGCGCGCAGTCCTGCAGGAAAATGTCACGATTACAGGTCACGATGGCCAGTCAACTGTTGCGCAATCGTCGCAGGATCTGAACTCCGGCCTGATGGTCACCGAGCAGACCGACGAGCAACTGCGCATGGCCTTTGCCCACGATGCCCTGGGCCGTGTGACTCAGGAAGTCGCGGCTCCGGATTCGGCTTTCGAGGCTGAGGTCAACTGGGCCTATTCGTTGTCGGCCAGCGAGCGCTGCCAGACCCGAATCGGCGCTTCCGGGCGTAAGGAAACTGTCTGGCTCGATGGCATGGCCCGGGAAATCCGCCGTGAAAAACAAACCGACAGCGGTGAGACCTATACCGCCTGGACCGCCGAATATGACGTGCTGGGCCGGGTGTTCCGTGAAACGACTTACGATCCCGGTAACGAAGACGTTCCGGCCCTGAGCCTGACCACTGAACGCACCTTTGATGACTGGGGCAATGTGCTGACTGAAACCGGCGCGGACGGTATCACCCAGCACACTCTGGCCGACCCGGTGGCCCTGACCGGCAGCAGTTGGCAGACCGATGCCAAGGGTGTGGCCGGGGCCAGAACCGTGACCACCCACACCCTGGATGGCAAGCCGCTGACCGAGCAACTATTTTGCGCCCAAGGGGAGTTGCAACACACCTTGCGCTGGAGCTATGACGGCCTTGGCCGTTGCATCAGCCAGTTCGATGCCATGGGCCTGGAGACCCGACAGCAGTGGGATGTACGGGACCGACTGCTGTCCACCACCTTGCCTGACGGCAGTGTCATCAAGCGCACCTATGCCCAAGGCCATGACAGTGATTTACCGGCCACGGTCTCGATCACTCATCCGTCTTTGGGCACTAATGAAGTCCTGCTGGGTGAGCGTAAATATGACGGTCTGGGCCGACTGGTGTGGGAAAAGGTCGGGCAGAGTGTCTCTGAATGGGAATATGCCGAAGGAGAAATTCACGCCCATAGCCAAATCCTGCCCGACGGTACCCGGGTGAAGAGTGAGCGCCAACCGGAACTGGGCGGTGCATTGCTGTCGCTGCAAGCCCCCGGCATCAGCGTGTTCAATCAATACGATCCGCTAAGCGGCCTTTTACTGGAATCCCGGGGCAATCTGGGTCTGCAAAAAGATCACTGGTCTCCCTCAGGCCAACTGAGCAAAGCCGACTACGCCTGGCACGGTGATCAGCCGCGCTCGCAACAACAAAGCACCACCCCGGCGGGCACCGTGACGCGCCTGACCGATGCCGACGGTGCCGAGCAGCGCTGCCAGTACGACGAATTGGGTCGCTTGATTCAACAGCAAGGCCCTGACGTCACGGTCACCCTCTCCTACGATGCGGCCTCGCGGATTCACCAGCAGCGAACCCAATCAAACGATGGCTCGCGGGATATGACCGTAACCCTGGGCTATGACAGCCTGGGTCGCCCGGCCCGTCGTGAAACGGCTACCCGAACGCCGAATGCACAGCATGTAGAAGTGCAGACCCAGCAATGGCGCAAAGACGGCAAGCTGACCCGGCGCGAACTGACCCGCGACGGTGTTCTGGTGCGTAGTGAAACCTTCGACTACGACCTGCGCGGACGGATGATTGCCCATCGCCTTGCAGGGCCGTCGTTGCCCGAAGATGCCCACGGCAAAACCTACCGCGAGCAACACTTCCAGTACGACGCCCTCGACAATATTCGTCGACTGGAAACAGTCTTTACCGACGCCAGCGCCAGCAATATCATTACATTTACCTACAACCCTGCCGACCTCACCCAACTGATCAGCGTCAGCCACAGCCGCGCCGATTACCCGGCACCGGTAACCCTGGAGTACGACGCGCTGGGTAATCTCAAACGCGACGAGCGCGGTAATCCACTGCACTACGACGCCCTGGGCCGACTGATCGGGGTAACCCTGCCTACCGGCGAACGCCGCTGGCATTACGGCCCGGCGGGCAACATCATCAAGACCGAGGACGCTGCCGGCCCGCGCTGGCGTTACCACACCGGCGGTCAACTCAGTTGCGAGGTAGGTGAAAACACCCAGACCCGCTGGGTGCGGGCCGGTGACGTTCCGGTGGCTGAAAGCCGTCTTGCATCGGCAGTGCGCGAAGTGATGCTGCTGGGCACCGATGCCCAGGGCTCTATAACCACTGAGGCCAACGACAGCCTGAACACCCCGGTCTACGGCGCCTACGGCCAGAGCCAGCCCGGCACCAGCCGACTGGGCTACGCCGGCTCCTTGCGCGAACAGGACAGCGGCTGGTACTTCCTGGGCGATTACCGCATCTACAACCCCGCACTGATGCGTTTCCACAGCCGTGACAGCCTCAGCCCCTTTGGCGAAGGCGGGCTCAATGGCTATGCCTACTGCGCCGGGGATCCGGTCAACCGCATCGATCCATCGGGCCATTCGTGGCTGGACTGGCTGTTACCGGCGGCCGGCATCGCCCTGGCCGTAATCGGCACCGTGGCCTCCCTGGGTGCGTTGGCCGCGCCTACAGCGGCGCTGACCGCCAGCTATGTAACGGCCGTCACCACCGCGACCTTGAGTGTGGTGTCGCTGGCAGCGGATGTGGCCTCGATAGCCTTGCTGGCCACCGGCAATGAAAACGCCGGGCGGATTCTGGGCTGGGTGGGCATGGCAACCGGGCTGGCCTCGGCGGCCCCGTCTATGGCCGGGGCTGCCGCCAAGGGGGTCAAAAAGGCCGGCAAGTTTGTGGGCAGCTGGCAGCATAAATTGCAACATGCAGGGGGCGCTCCGGGGGGTAACCGGGCGTTTCCCGGCAGGGCTCATCGAGTGGCAACGAGCGCCCCACCCCCGCAAATGCAAAATATGAACTTTGCCTATTTACTGGAACAAACACCGATCCGGGACAGCTTTTTGCCGCACTTGTCCCGTGGTGACTTGCAGAACATAGGACAGACCAACAGAGCCAATAGAGCCGCCGTATATAATCCGACATCAAGCACGGCGGTCCAGCCATTAGAGCTGCCTTTTTCCGGGACCAGAGGTATGGAAAATGGAATACAGGTCGAGTACCGGAGGCCGGTTATCAACAACCCGCATTATGTCAACGAAGTGAGACAAATCATTACTGGCAATCACCCGCAGTATTATCCTTGGCAGGTTGGTGTTGAAACAGGTATTAACAACCCGTCCCGATTAAGAATTGTAGAGGCCTCGACTTACCAGGCTTACGAAACAGCAAGGGCTGCGGGTAACAGGTCCTGGCCAACAGGCTTCCAGAATTTTGAAGACGATTACAAATGGTTTGGCCCTCAGGGGGAACTTATGCGCAGAGGATGGGCCAATCGAATGCTGTAAGGGTTTCGATGGGGCAACTTTTGATCCATGAAGTTTTTATTCCCCCTCCATCCGGCAATACCGCCAGCACAGCCCAATGCCTCGCATTGGGCTGTGCTGTTTGAAACCTGCTGTTGAAACGACCTGGTCTTTTTAGACACTAAAGACCTTGCCCGTTGTTCGCTATATAGCGGCCACTCCAGGCCGCAACCGGATACGACTTATGGCAAATTGAACGGGGTCACGATCTGCACCTGTGACGGGCTTATCGGACCTGCTTTCCATACCCGGTGATAGTGCAGGATATGCAGGAACACATGCCGGGCATCGACCTGCAGGTTGTGATCGATGATTGCGGCGATTTTTTCTTCGGCCAGCAATTGCCGGTTTTCTTCATCCAGATCATGCCCGATAAACACTTGCAGCGGCCGTCCAAGGGCGGCGAAAGCATCGACAATCGCCCGGTTGCCACCGCCCACGCTGTACACCGCCTGCAATCGCGGATGCTGTTCCAGGGCCAGGGTCACGCGGGCAAAGGTCGGTTCGTAGACCCCGAGCCCTTCACTGATGTCCAGTACCCGCAGGTGCGGCGCCCGCCCACGCAACCACATGCGAAAGCCCATTTCACGTTCTTCCTCGCCGCGAAAACGTTCGCTGCTGATCACCACCGCCACCTCTTGCGCCTCCGTACCCAGCCAGCGTGACAGCAAGTACGCTGCGGTTTGCCCGGCGTTGCGGTTGTCCATGCCGACGTACGCGATGCGATCACTCTGGGGTAAATCGGT
Source organism: Pseudomonas sp. TMW22089 (assembly GCF_022496645.1). Classification (NCBI taxonomy): domain Bacteria; kingdom Pseudomonadati; phylum Pseudomonadota; class Gammaproteobacteria; order Pseudomonadales; family Pseudomonadaceae; genus Pseudomonas; species Pseudomonas sp. TMW22089. Next base: position 15,630 of record NZ_SCFG01000019.1, on the reverse strand, counting down.
GACCAGGGTCACCACCGGAATCCCGGCCGCCACCAGCCGGTTGACCGCAAGGTTGATCAATGGCTCATCCGCCGCCTTGAGCACCACCCCCTGACTGCCCTTCTCTGCGCAGCGCCGGATCAAGTCGTGCATGGCCTGGGGGTCGATCTCTTCGAACAGATGAAAACGCGGCGAAATACGAAACGGCGCCATGCTGCTCAGCTGTGCCGTTATGGCTTCTTTTACCGCCGTACTGAAGCGCTCCGGGGTGTGCAGGATGACGTCGACATGAAAAGTGCGACCCATCGCCAGGCCACTTTTCTCCTGAGCTTCCAGCTCGCCCAGGGCCTGCTCGATACGCCGTTGAGTCTGCTGATGAAAACTGCCGCGCTGGTGCAGCACGCGGTCGACCGTGGCTTTGCTGACACCGGCCTGGGTAGCAATTTGCTTGATGGAGAAACGCTTGGCACGGCTGAGCATGATAATCCCCGGGCTTTTTCTTGAGGTTTTTATGAGGTCTTTTCTGCCAGTTATGAGGCTTGGCTGATGCTAGTCTCGGTTTCACGAGGTGTCACCCGACGATCTCGACAACAATAAAAAACCGCAGGAGACGTTCATGTCTGAAGCCGATTTTTCCACCCAGTTCGCAGGCCGTTTTTTTGTCGTTACCGGCAGTACTCAAGGCCTCGGCGCAGCCGTGGCCCATACCCTGGCGCGTCGCGGTGCAGCCGGGCTGATCATTTGCGGGCGCAGCCGTGACAAAGGCGCCGAGCAGGTGCGCCAGCTGGCACAACTGGACTGCCAGGCCTTTTTCGTCGAGGCCGACATGGAGCGTGTGGAAGATTGTCGCGCCGTGATCGAAGCCGCACGCAAACATTTCGGCACCTTGCATGGGTTGGTCAACTGCGCAGGCATGTCTGACCGAGGCAGCATTCTCGACACTTCGCCAGAACTGTTCGACCGCATCTTCGCAGTCAATGTGCGGGCACCGTTTTTCCTTATGCAAGAAGCCATCAAGCTGATGATCCGCCAGGGTGTTGAAGGCGCCATCGTCAATATCCAGAGCGTCAGCGGCCATGGCGGCCAATCGTTTCTCTCGGCTTACTCGACGTCCAAGGGCGCACTGGCGATCCTCACCAGGAACGTGGCCTTCAGCACCCTGCGCAACCGGATCAGGGTCAACGGTCTGAATATCGGCTGGATGGACACCCCCCACGAAGACCAGATCCAGCGCCAATACCACGGCGCACAGGATGGCTGGCTGGCCGAAGTGGAACAGTCGATGCCGTTCGGCCGGCTGCTCAAGCCTGAAGAAGTCGCCCGCAGCGTGGCCTTTTTGCTGTCCGCTGAGTCCGGAATGATGACCGGCTCGGTGATTGACCTGGAGCAAGGCGTGATGGGCTGTGGTGACGGTTCAACCCCGCGCCCGGACGCACCTTTGGCATTGGGTGATGCATGACCGGCGCCAGCGCTTTCGTCCGCCAGAGTGCAGTGGCTCTGAGTGACTTTGCCGCGCTGTGCGGGCAGTCTGCCAAAGCCGCGGATTACCCGGGTTGCGCCGGGGTCCAGAGCAATGTGGTGATCTATCACGCCGATACGCTACACAAGGCATTGCGTGACGACCCGCTACCGCTGATGAACCAGCTGCACCATTTGTTGCGCCATGGCCCCGGGGTGCTGGTGGTGCGCCAGGCCTATGGCGATCTGCAAGTGGTCGATCGCCATAGCCGGGTATTCGAAGCGATTCTTGCCCGCCAGGCACAGGCCGCAACCGGTGCCGATCATTTCGCCAAAGCAGGGAGCAACGGTCGCATATGGAACTCCCTGCAAAAGGCGGCGCTGTATTCACCCGAGTCGTTTATCGAGTACTACGCCAACCCTCTGATCGGGCTGATTGCCGAGGCGTGGCTGGGGCCGCATTTCCAGATCACGGCCCAGGTCAACGTGGTGCATCCCGGCGGCCAGGCGCAGCAGCCCCACCGTGATTATCACCTGGGTTTTCAGTCGGTGGACGAGGTGCAAAGGTACCCGTTGCCACTGCATGTGCTGTCGCAGTATCTGACCTTGCAGGGCGCCATCGCCCACACCGACATGCCGCTGGAAACCGGGCCGACCCTGTTGCTGCCGTTTTCCCAGCAATATGACTTGGGGTATCTGGCATGGCGGGACGAGGCATTTATCGACTACTTCAACCAGCACGCGGTGCAACTGGCGCTGAGCAAGGGCGATATGCTTTTTTTCAACCCGGCGCTGTTTCACGCCGCCGGCAGCAACCACACCGCCAACTGCCAGCGCATGGCCAATCTGCTGCAAATCAGTTCGGCGTTCGGTAAGACCATGGAAAGCCTGGACCGCGAAAGCATGATGCTGGCGCTCTATCCGGCGCTGCTCAAGGGGCTGCAACAGGATGAACTGGACGCCCGGGATCTGGCGGCAGTGATTGCTGCGGTCGCTGACGGCTATGCATTCCCCACCAACCTGGACACCGACCCGCCGCTTCACGGCCTGGCACCGCAGACCGGGCAGCAGTTGATGCTTGAGGCCCTGAACAAGCGCTGGTCGTATGAAGTCTTTGAGCAACAGGTCAGCCTGATGCGCAGCAAGCGTCAGGCCTGATCACCTTCGATACCACCCAACGGAATGATCTGCGCGCTGCCATGCCGCACCCCGCGTTCGGCCATGACGTGGCGCGCCAGTTCCGAAACTTCGCCAATGCTGCCCTTGAGCACCGACACTTCCATGCATTTGCCCTGATCCAGATGCACATGCAGGGTCGAGAGGGTCAGGTCATGGTGCTCATGGAAGGCGGTGTTCAAACGCTTGGACAACTCCCGGGTGCCGTGATCGTAGACATAGCTCAAGGTGGCCACGCAGGGCTCCTGCGGGTTGCGGTTCTGCGGTTCCAGCAAACCGGCGCGCAATAAATCGCGAATGGCTTCGGAGCGTCCCTGATAACCGTGGGTGCCAACCCGCTGGTCAATCGCAGTCAGCAAGGCATCGTCCAGCGTGATTGTGACCCTCTGCATCTAATCGGCCTCGCAGTTATGATCTTTTGACATAGACTTCATACCCAATTAGTGGACAGGCCAGCGGCCATCAACCTGAGGGAGACGCAGTGTGGAGCAGTCAAGGATGAAAAAACAACTTGCCTTATGGATGTCCGGAGTCTGCCTGAGTATGGGCCTGATCACAGCCCACGCCGCCGACCCGGCCCCCACCCTCACCTATTCGTGGCCGACCAATGCCGGGCCGCTTGACCCCCGGGGTTACTCGCCAAACCAGATGTACGCCCAGGCCATGGTCTATGAGCCCCTGGTGCGGTACACCGACAAGGGCACGCTGGAACCCTGGCTCGCCACCCAATGGACAGTCTCGCCGGACGGCAAAACCTACACCTTTACCCTGCGTGACGCGGTGACCTTCAGCGATGGCAGCCCGTTCAATGCGTCCGCCGCCAAAGCCAGTCTGGACGCCGTACTGGCCAACAGCAAACGCCATCAGTGGATGGAACTGGTCTCCACCCTGGAGGGTGTTGAAGCACCGGACGAGCACACCCTGGTGCTCAAGCTGAGACACCCTTACTACCCGACCCTGATGGAACTGGCGCAAGTGCGCCCGCTGCGCTTCGGCGCACCGCACGCCAAACCGGGTGCACCGGTGGGCACCGGGCCCTGGATCCTGGCGCAAACCCGACGCGGCGAATACGACCGCTTCGAGCGCAACGAACGCTATTGGGGGGCCAGACCGGCTTACGGCTCAGTGCTGGTGAAGGTCATCTCCGACCCCGACAGCCGCGCCATTGCCTTGCAGACCGGGGAGCTGGATCTGATTCAGGGCGCCGAGGGTGAAATCTCCCCCGGGACCTTTGTGCGCCTGCGCGACTCAGGTTTCAACACCGCCATTTCCGCGCCCCTGGCCACCCGTTCGGTGGCGATGAACACCGGCCTGGCCCCCACCAACGAACTGGCGGTGCGCCAGGCGATCAATCAGGCCGTGGACAAGGACACCATCATCGCCAAGGTCCTGCATGGTCTGGAACCCCGTGCCGACGCCCTGTTTTCCAACAACATGCCGTACACCGATCTGGGCCTCAAGGCCGCGCCCTACGACCCGCAGCAAGCGCGCCAGACCCTGCTGGCCGCCGGCTGGAAAGCCCCGTCGGGCAAGGGCATCCTTGAGAAGGACGGTCAGCCCCTGAGCATCGAACTGGTGTTTCTGGGCACCAGCGCCCTGCAAAAAAGCCTGGCCGAAATCATCCAGGGCGAGCTGGCCAAGGTCGGAATCGAGGTCAAGCTGCGGGCCGAGGAAGACGGCGCGCTGGTGCAGCGCCAGCGTGAAGGCCGCTTCGGCATGATCTTCGCCGATACCTGGGGCGCGCCTTACGACCCGCACTCCTTTGTCAGCTCCATGCGCTATGCCGGGCACGCCGACTATATGGCCCAGCGCGGCCTGCCGATGAAGGATGCCATCGACGCCAGGATCGCCGAAGTCCTGGGCCAGACCGATGAGCAACAGCGCGCCGAAGGCTACCGCGAAATCCTCACCACCCTGCACGATCAGGCGGTGTATTTGCCGATTTCCTATCTGACCGCCATCAGTGTCAGCCGCAACAATGTGGCTAACGTCCAGTTCGGCAGCACGCTGTTCGACGTGCCGTTCGAAGTCATGCACCCAGCCACCGGGAAGCCCTGAGCCATGCTGCGCTATATCATTTTGCGTCTGGTACTGCTGATCCCGGTGCTGCTGGGGGTGTCGCTGATCGTGTTCATCCTCCTGCACCTGGGCAATGGCGACCCGGCCCTGGATTACCTGCGCCTGTCGCAGATCCCGCCGACCGACACCGCACTGGCAGAGGCACGCCAGGCTTTGGGGCTGGATCGCCCGCTGCCCGAGCAGTACATCAACTGGCTGTGGAATGCCCTGCACCTGGACTTCGGCACCTCCTACATTACCGGCCGCCCGGTGCTGGACGACCTGCTGTATTACCTGCCGGCCACTCTGCAACTGGGTGGCCTGGCCCTGCTCACCACTCTGCTCATGAGCATCCCGCTGGGCCTGGCCGCCGCGCGCTGGAAAGGCCGCTGGCCGGATCAGGTGGTGCGTTTCATCACCTTTATCGGTGTGTCGATGCCCAACTTCTGGCTGGCCTTTTTGCTGATCGCCCTGTTCTCCCTGTGGCTGGGCTGGTTGCCGCCGATGGGGCGTGGCGGGCCGCAGCACTTGCTGATGCCGGTACTGGCCATCGCGCTGATGTCGATGTCGATCAACGCCCGCCTGCTGCGCGCCAGCCTGCTGGATGTGCGCCAGCAGCGGCATGTGTTCTACGCCCGGGCCCGTGGCCTGAGCGAACGGCGGGTGTGGCGTGATCACATCCTGCGCAACGCCTGGATGCCGCTGGTGACCGCCACCGGCATGCATATCGGCGAACTGCTGGGGGGTGCATTAGTGATCGAAACCATCTTCGCCTGGCCCGGCGTCGGGCGCTTTGCGGTCAGTGCCGTGCTCAACCGCGACTTCCCGGTGATGCAGTGCTTCACCCTGTTGCTCACCACCCTGCTGGTGCTGTGCAACCTGGTGGTGGACATCTGCTACGCCTGGCTCGATCCGCGCACGCGTCTGTCGGGGGTGATGGCATGAGCACCTCAACCATGGCCTTGCCGGGTAAAAAACACGGGATGCGGGTCGGCTATCTGCTGGTCGGCCTGTTGCTGTTGATGGCACTGTTCGGGCCCTGGCTTGCGCCTTACGACGCGACCCTGGTGAGTCTGGATGATCGCCTGCTGCCCGCCAGCGCCAGCCACTGGCTGGGTACCGATCACCTTGGGCGCGACGTGCTTTCGCGCTTGATCGTCGGCACCCAGCTGTCCCTGGGCAGCGTGGTGCTGGTGCTGGCCCTGGTGCTGATCATGGGCGTGGTCATTGGCGGGATCGCCGGGATCGTTGGCGGCAAGGTCGACATGTTTCTGATGCGCCTGTGCGACATGTTCCTGACCTTCCCGACCCTGGTCCTGGCGTTCTTCCTGATTGCGCTGCTGGGCACCGGCCTGACCAACGTCATCATCGCCATCGCCCTGTCCCACTGGGCCTGGTACGCACGCATGGTGCGCGGCATGGTGCTGGCCCAGCGCAACCGCGACTATGTGCTCGCCTCACGGCTGGCCGGAGCCTCGCGCCTGACCCGTCTGCGCCAGCACGTGATGCCCAATGTGGTGGGACAGTTGCTGGTGCTGGCCTCGATGGATATCGGCCACATGATGCTGCACGTCTCGGGCCTGTCGTTCCTGGGTCTGGGCGTGAGCCCGCCGACTCCCGAATGGGGCGTGATGATCAACGACGCCAAGGAATTTATCTGGACCCAGCCGCAACTATTGCTGTGGCCGGGGCTGATGATTTTTATCTCGGTCATGGCCTTCAACCTGCTGGGCGACGCCTTGCGCGACCGGCTTGACCCCAGCGTGCTGGCGGAGATCAAGGAATGAAACATACCCTGAAAATCAGCGGCCTGACCCTCAAGCACCGGCAACGCACCCTGGTCGAGAGTGTCGAGCTGACCCTCAAGGCCGGCGAGGTGCATGCACTGGTGGGGGCCAGCGGTTCGGGGAAATCCCTGACCTGCCTGGGCATCCTCGACCTCTTGCCGCCCGGGGTGCACAGCAGCGGCGCCAGCCTGTTGCTGGACGGGCAGGCAGTTGCGGCCGCCAGCCTGCGCGGGCGCGAAGTGGCACTGGTACTGCAAAACCCGCGCAGTGCTTTCAACCCGGTCCGTTCACTGCGCCAGCACGCCTTGGAAACCCTGCAGGCGCGGGGCATACGGGGCGTCGACGCCGAGCAACTGATCCACGCCACCCTGCTTGAAGTCGGCCTGTTTGACGGCCAGCGGGTGCTCGATTCATTTGCCTTCCAGCTCAGCGGCGGCATGCTGCAACGGATGATGATTGCCCTGGCTCTGCTTGCCGACAGCCGATTCTTGCTGGCTGACGAGCCCACCAGCGATCTCGACGTGGTGGCCCAGGCGCGCTTTCTCGACCTGCTTGAACGACTGATGGTGCACCGTAATCTCGGGGTACTGCTGATCACCCATGACATGGGCGTCGTGGCCCGCTGCGCCGATCAGGTCACGGTCATGGCCCACGGCCGGATCGTCGAGCAGGCCGATGTGCATAGCCTGTTCCATGCCCCGCAGAGCCAGGAGGCGCGCACCCTGCTTGCGGCGCATCACTCGTTAACGATGGAGAGCTGCCCGGCATGAATTTATTCCAGATACGCAACCTCAGCCACGGCTATACCGCTGGCGCAATGTTCAGCAAACGGCATCGGGTGCAGGTGCTCAGCGAACTGAATCTGGACCTGCCCGAGGGCCAGAACCTTGGCCTGCTGGGGGGCAGCGGCAGCGGTAAAAGCACCCTCGCCCGCCTGTTGATGGGCCTGGAAAAGCCCGACCAGGGCAGCATCCACTTCAATGGCCAGGCTTTGCAGGGCACCCATCCGGAGTTTTTGCAGCGGGTGCAGATGGTGTTTCAGGATGCCCTCAGTGCTTTCAACCCCCAGCGCAGCATTGGCTGGAGCATTGCCGAGCCGTTGCGCCACCTTGCGGGCATGCACCGCGAGGCGTGCCAGGCCCGGGTTGAACAACTGTTGCAGCAGGTCAAACTCGAACCGGCCGACATCGACAAACTGCCGGCGCAACTCAGCGGCGGGCAGCTGCAAAGGGCCGGGATCGCCAGAGCCATGGCGGTTGGCCCGCAACTGATCATTCTTGACGAAGCCCTGTCCAACCTTGACCGGGTATTGCAGGTGCAGATTCTTGATTTGCTCGCAGAGGTGCGACGTGAATCCGGGACAGGGTTCTTGCTCATTACCCATGACCTGAGCCTGGTCCGGCGTTTTTGCCAGCGGGTGGTGGTGCTGGCCGACGGCAACCTGGTGGAAGACCGCGAAGTAACGCCGGGGATGCGCTTTGAGCATCCTGCGGCGCGCATTCTGCAGGAAGCCGTGCTGCCGGCGATGCCCGGGGCCCGACAGGTGGCCCCTCGCACGGCCAGCGCCTAGTCGCCGACCAGGCACGAAGCTGCGCTGGACTGCGCAGCAGCCCCCGGGTATCGGGGGCTCAGGTCCCGCTTTTGACCTTGCTCCACAACCGGGTGCGTATCCGCTCCAGTTTGAGTGCCATGGGCTGAAGCGGGAACAGGGTCGCCATCACTGCCTCGGTCGGGTAAATATCAGTGTCATCGCGAATGACTTTGTCCACCAGCTCCCTGGCGTCCTGGTTGCCATTGGGGTATTTGAGGTGGTTAGAGGTACGGGCAATCACTTCGGGGCGCAGCATGTAATTGATAAACGCCAACCCCTGTTGCGGGTTCGGTGCATCATTGAGCAACACCAGGTTCTCGATCCAGATCGGTGCCCCTTCACGGGGGATGCTGTAGCCAATGGTGCGACCATTGCCAGCCGCCAGCGACGCCGTTTTCGCGTCCTGCACCCCGCCTGCCCAGCCCACCACCACGCAGACATTGCCATTGGCCAGATCGGTGATGAACCTCGACGAGTCAAAGTAACGGATATACGGCCGCACCTTGAGCAGCAATGCCTCGGCCTTTTGGTAATCCTGGGGGTTGCTGCTGTTTTGCGGCAGGCCAAGGTAATGCAGGGCAATGGAGATAATATCGCCCGGGGCATCAAGCATGGCCACGCCGCACTGGCTCAGTTTGCTGATGTTTTCTTCCTTGAAGATCAGGTCCCAGGAATCCACCGCAGCATCAGGACCGAGAGTCGCCCTGACCTTGTCCGCGTCGTAACCAATGCCCGTGGTGCCCCACAGATAAGGCACCGCATAGCGATTACCGCGATCATTGTTTTGCATTTTCGCCAGAATGGCCGGGTCAAGGTGTGGCAGGTTGGGTAACTGCGAGCGATCGAGTTCCTTCAGCACCCCGGCTTTTATCAAATTAGGCAGCACATCGTTGCTGGCGACCACCACGTCGTACCCGCTGCCTCCCACCATGAGCTTGCTCTGCATCACATCACTGCTGTCGTACACGTCATACACCGAGCTGATGCCGGTTTCAGCCTGGAAATTCTTCGTCGCATCCGGGGCAATAAAGTCATACCAGTTGTAGATATGCACCTGAGAATCCGCCGCCTGCACCTGGGCCAGACCGACACTCAACAGGGTGGCCAGGGCCCAGTTGACAATGCGTTGACTTTTCATTGTGCAACTCCGGTCAGCAGCTCGCGGCGGCCATCTGGGTGGACGATCTGTTCGCCGGCAAGCAGCACACGGCGGTCCTTGAGATAGTCGTAATCACGGCGGGCGGACCTGAGCAGATCCAGGTCCAGCTCCACCACCTGTCGCAGTTCTTCGCGCCCGGCCTCAAAGACCACCTGGCCATGGGGGTCAACCACTGTACTGCCACCGGCAAATACCAGGCCGTCATCCCCTGCCCCGACGCGATTGACCATCACGGCAAAGATCTGGTTCTCCTGGGCCCGAGCCATGATGGCGGTACGATGCACCGCACCGTAGGGGTCCATATTACCGTTGGTGACGATAATCAGATCAGCGCCCAGTTGCGCCAGCGCACGGCTGGTTTCGGGGAACTCGATGTCATAACAGATCAGCAAACCCACTCGAATCCCGCGCCATGGCACCGTGCTGAAACGATCGCCGGGGCAAAAATCACCGCGCTCGGTTGGCCACAGGTGGGTCTTGCGATAAGCCAGCGCTATGCCCTCGGGGGTCACCAGAACCGAGGTGTTGTAGTAGGTACCGTTGTGCTGTTCAGCCATGCCCAGCACCACCGAAACATCCCGCTCGCGCACGGCCTGCAACACCCTGTGCAGGGCCGGGCCATGCACAGGTTCGGCGACGCGGGCCAGCTCATCGGCGCCGACAAAGCCGCTCAGATGAGTCTCGGGGAACACCAGCAAATCGGTGCCGGCCTCACAAGTGGCGATGGCATTGAGGGTACGCGTCAGGTTATAAGCGGTGTCGCCGTCACGGCCTGCCAGTTGCATCAGTTCAATCTTCATCTCAGATCCTTGCACGGGGGATGAACCGAGTATGGAACGCGGCATCGCGCCAATAAATGACATCGATGGGGTAACCCCCTCTGGGTACAAAGATGAGTCTGACATTGCAGGATGTGGCCTGGCATGACGCCATGGGCCGGGTGATTGAAACCCTCGATCGCCCCAATTTCTGGACCGCGCTGGTGCGCTTGCTCGGCCGCTACCTGCCCGTGGACAACTGGGTGGTGCTGATTTACGGCGCCGGCAAGCCCCAGGTACTGGCCGAGTCCCCCGGTGCCGACGGCGCCGTGGACCCGCTGTTCCAGGACTACCTCAAGGGCCTGTACCTGCTGGACCCGTTCTATATCGCCAACCGCGAAGCGCCCCAGAGCGGGTTGTTCCAGCTGCAGGACGTGGCTCCCGAATGCTTTGAACAGACCGATTACTACCAGCGTTATTTCCGTCTGAATATCGTGACCGACGAGGTGCATATCAACGTGCAACTCGACAATGAACGCACCCTCAGCCTGTCCCTGGGCAGCCAGTGCCGGTTCAGCCTGGAACAGACCGCCCTGCTGGGACTGGTCCAGCCGTGGGTCGCGGCGCTGATGCGCCAACGCCTGCTGTTTGAACGCGATCCCGGGGAAGCGCCAGAACTGACGCCCAACTGGCAGGCTCGCCTGGAGGCGGCCACTGCACAGTTGAGTTCGCCCCTCACCGCACGGGAGATGGAAGTGGGCCGGCTATTGCTCAGCGGCTGCTCGAACAAGGAAATCGCCCGCAAACTGGCAATCTCGGCCGAAACCGTAAAAGTGCATCGCAAACACATGTACAGCAAGCTGGGAATCAAGTCCCAGTCGGAACTGTTTTCACTGTTCCTGCAAGCCCAGCAATCGGTGTAGGCGCGAGGGTGAAATAAAGGGGGCTGTTTTTGACCCATTTTCGATAATGTTTTGTTACATTCATCCGCTAATCACCCTCAACCACCTGCAAAGGAATGCCCTGCACAATGGATTTCTCACTCAAGCAACTGGCCGCCGCAACCCTGATGATGGCCAGCCTCACAGCGTTCACCCCGGCTGCTATGGCCAATATCACCCCGCAGCAGAGCGAGCTCATTCTCAAGTCCTTCAGTGATAAATCGGTAACGGATTTCAGGCAGTTCCTGACCAGCCTGGCCAAGAGCGATCTGGCTAAAACCGATGACCTGGGCCCTGCGATCAATGCTTTTCTCGACAACAAAACCCTGTCCGCCGAGCAGCAGAACGAGATCTATCGCCTGCTGGGCCTGTACACGCGGATCAAGTACGGCAGCGCGGCCACCCAGACCCTGATCGAGCTGGTGGCCATCCCCACCGTCAACGTGGAAGGCGTGCCATCGTACAAGAATCCTGAATTCATCAAGATCGGCGACAAGATCAGAGACCTGGCCAAGGCCTTCAATCTGAACTATCGCAACGTCGATGGCCGGGTCTACGAGATCTCCCTGGAAGGCAAAGGCGATGAAGTGGTGGGCATCCACGCCCATGCCGACGTGGTACCGGTGAGCCCGGAAAACTGGGTACTGAAAGACGGCACCCGGCTTGACCCGTTCAAGGTCACCCTGATCGGCGACCGCATGTACGGCCGCGGCACCGAAGATGACAAGAACGGCATCGTGGTCACACTGTACGCAATGAAGGTGATCAAGGAAGAAAACCTGCCACTGGCACGCAATTTCAAGCTGCTGGTGGACACCACCGAGGAAACCAGTGGCGACGCCATTCCGTATTACTTCGAACACAACCCGACGCCCAACTACAACCTGGCACTGGATGGCGGCTACCCGGTGGTCATTGCCGAAAAAGGCTACGGCACGGTGATGGCCAACTTTGCACGGCGTAAAGCAGAAGGCCAGGGTGCAGAAATCACTTCGCTGACCGGCGGCCTGGCCACCAACCAGATCCCGTCGACATCAGTCGCCACTTTTGTCACTGACAAGCCTGCCGAGCTGGCCGCCAGCCTGCAAAAAGCCGGCATTGAATATGCCAGACGCAATGGTGAGAACTTCGAAGTGAGCGCCAAAGTGGTTGGCAAGGACGTGGTGCTGACCGTGACCGGCGTATCCGCCCACTCCTCCAAACCCGACTCCGGAGTAAACCCGGTGGCGCGGATGCTGGACTTCATCAACAGCCTCGAAGGTCAGGTAGCGCTCAAGCACAACCACATCACCGATGCGGCCCGTTATGCAGCCGACAACTGGGGCCTGGACTATCTGGGCGGCAAGTTGGGGATCGGTTTTGCCGATGATTTCATGGGGCCGCTGACCACTTCCCTGACCTATGTCGGGATGGACGACAACAACTTCAAACTGGCGGTCAACCTGCGCGTGCCCAAGGGTGAATCCCCGGAAGCGCTGAAAGCCGAAATCACCGAAAAACTGACGCAGTGGAGCAAGAACAACCATATCCCGTTGACCCTGGAGACCTCCATTGCCGAGCCGATGTACCGCAACCCTGAAGGCGAGTGGGTCAAGGCGCTGCTGGCGGTGGCCACTGAAAACCTGGGCATGGAACACAAGTTCGGCGCCTCCTCGGGTGCGACTTCGGTACATGAGCTGCCCAATGGCGTGCAATTCGGCCTGGCGATGCCCGGGGTCAAATACACCGGTCACAACGATAACGAGTTCAAGACAGTGAACCAGTTCATGCTGGACCTGCAGATCGTGACCGAAATGATGGCGCGCGTCGGCCAGCTGCCGAACCTCTGACCCGCCTCTGTGGGAGCTGGCTTGCCAGCGATGCATACACCGGGGTTTACCTGGTACACCGCACCGCTGCCATCGCGAGCAAGCTCGCTCCTACAGGTCCACCTGCCCACCCGCCTGGCCAGCGAACCATCATTACTGTGGGAGCTGGCTTGCCAGCGATGCTTACACCGGGATCGCTGACATCGCGAGCAAGCTCGCTCCTACAGGTTCACTTGCCCACCCACCTAGCCAGTGCACCATCATTTCTGTGGGAGCTGGCTTGCCAGCGATGCTTACACCGGGATCGCTGCCATCGCGAGCAAGCTCGCTCCTGCAGGTGCACCTGCCCACCCGCCCGGCCAGTGAACCATCACTACTGTGGGCTCAGGGTTGCCAGCCTACTTTGGCCAGGGCGCTAAGCAGGCGCTCTGGCTTGAGGGAAAACACCTGGCTGGCGCAACCCTTGAGGTCACTGGCAGCCAGCATGGCATTGAGAATGGCCTCTTCTACCGCGTCTGCGGCAGCCACGAACAACGGTGAGATGTAATCGTTATTGACCATCTGCAACTCGGTGGTCGGCGCCCCCGGATGACCAAAATCAGCCGCCGGCAAACTGCTGTTGCCCACCGAAAAGGCAATGAAGATATCGCCACTGGAATCCTCAGTGCCCCCTCCAACACGGGCCAGACCAACACTGGCCCGCTGCGCAAGCCGGGTGCATTGATGCGGCAACAAAGGCGCATCGGTAGCAATGGTAATCACGATGGAGCCCATGCCCGGCTCGCCGACATTGATCTCGCTCCTGAACGGCGACGGCACATCATTCAGTACCTTGCCGACCGGATACCCCGCCACCCGCAGCGCTTCTCGTACGCCGTAGTTGGCCTGCACCAGAGCGCCAACGGTCCAGCCGCCCTGCTCAGTGCTCAGCACCCGCGAAGCGGTGCCGATACCACCCTTGAATTCATGACAAATCATGCCCGTGCCACCACCCACATTGCCCTCCTGGACAGGGCCGGACCTTGCATCCAGCAGCGCCAGTTGCACATGCTCGGGGCGCACGTGCTGGCCCCAGATGTCATTCAAGGTGCCATCGTAGGTTTCCAGTACCACAGGCATGCACCAATAGGTGTGCTTCTTGCCCATTTCACGTTCTGCGGCCACCAGCGCATCGCGCACTACACCGACACTGTGGGTGTTGGTATAGGCGATGGGCGTGGTCAGTAAACCGGCTTCGCGAATCCACTCCAGACCGGTTGCGTCACCGTTGCCGTTCAACACATGGACCCCGGCAAAACACGGCTGCAAGTGCGCCGCACCGGCCCGCGGCTCAATGACCGTGACACCGGTATGGATGGAAGCTTCGGCGGTTTCTACATTCAGCGTGTGATGCCCGACCCGCACACCCGCAACATCGGTGATTGCGTTATAGAGGCCCGGGGTGCCCGAACCAATGGTTATGCCAAGCTCACGGATACGCATCGTTCTGCTCTCGTTGTGGTCAGTAAAGTGCGCCCAGTGTAGAAATCCGGGCAACACTTGACGATACCCCCCATTCACTACCCCAAAGAGGGTATGGATCAATCCTTTACTTGTCCGACTTGATGCTGGTCCAGGCCCGGGTGCGTACACGCTCGAGCTTCTGTGGCAGCGGCTGCACCACATACAGGTTGTTCAGAGCTTCGCTGGTCGGGGTCAGGTTGGGGTTGCCGGTAATGTCCTTGCTGATCAAGGGCAGCGAGTCTTTGTTGGCATTGGGATAACCGAGAAAATCGCTGATCGGGGCAATGACCTTGGGCTCCAGCAAGTTGTTGAGGAATTCATGGGCCTCGGCGACATTTTTCGCGCTTTTCGGAATGGCAAAGGTATCGAACCAGATGGGCGCGCCTTCCTTGGGCAGACGCCAGTCAACCACCACACCGTTGCCCGACTCTTTGGCCCGGTTGCCGAACTGGTAGAAGCTGCCGGAATAACCGATGGCCACGCAGATGTCACCGTTGGCAATGTCGGTCATGTATTTGGCCGAGTTGAAATAGGTGATGTAAGGACGAACCTTCAACATCAGTTCCTTGGCTTTTTCATAGTCGGCCGGGTTCTGGCTGTTCGGGTCCAGACCCAGATAGTGCAGGGCCAGCGGCAGGATCTCGGAAGGCGAGTCGAGCATGGCCACGCCGCAGGATTTCAGTTTTTCCATGTTCTCGGGTTTGAACACAAGGTCCCAGCTGTCCACCGGTGCATTGTCGCCCAGCGCGGCCTTGACCTTGGCCGGGTTGAAACCGATCAGCACCGTGCCGTACATGTAGGGCACCGCGTACTGGTTGCCGGGGTCGTTGGTCTGCAACAGCTTGAGCAAGGCCGGGTCTTGATGCTGCCAGTTGGGCAGTTTGGCTTTGTCCAGTTTCTGGAATACCCCGGCCTTGATCTGGGTATCGAGAAACTGGTTCGACGGCACCACCAGGTCATACCCCGAGTTGCCGGTCAGCAGCTTGGCCTCCAGGGATTCGTTGGTATCAAAGGTGTCCCAGATCACCTTGATCCCGGTTTGTTTGGCGAAGTCCTTGGGCACCGAAGGCAGGATGTAGTCTGCCCAGTTGTACACCCGCAATTCGCGCTGTTCGGCCTGTACGGCACTGGCCAGCAGGGTCAGTCCGCAGACGGTAAGGCCCAGTAAGCGTTTGATTGTGTGCATGCGTGTGTTCCCCGAAGTCGGCGTGAGATCGATATTTTTTATGTTCTGTACACGGCAGCGGCCTGCAAATGGCCAAGGGCAGCTCGGCAAACTTTCTTGTTAGGGAAGGTCTGAAGTAAGCAGCCGTTTTTAACGGTCTAGCTGTCTGAGGTTCAAAAAACACCGACTTAATCGAAAAACAGACCTTTCCTCCTGTCAGTTCACTATTTTTTGCGGAAGAGCACCT
>NZ_SCFG01000018.1:0-87745 GCF_022496645.1 Pseudomonas sp. TMW22089 | reverse complement strand
CGACTTGGTCGACGACCGACAATTTAAAGGTCAGCGTGTAGTCTCGCTGACTACGCCTTTTACTTGTCTCCATTACGCCCTCCTGAAAATAGATCAGAAGGTGTAAACCTTATTCAGGACGGGACACAGACAACAAAAAAGGGCCCACCTTTCGGTGAGCCCTTCTAGACCGCCCAGCAGAGCGGATTTTGTTTGGTAGGCGCGATTGGACTCGAACCAACGACCCCCACCATGTCAAGGTGGTGCTCTAACCAACTGAGCTACGTGCCTGCTGTGGGGTCGCATTCTATAGATTTGCGGAGGGGTGTCAACACCTTTTTTGCAGCTAACTCTATGAATAGTCGAATTATTTATAGGAGACGCAAAAAACCGCTTCCGCAGGTGGCTAGCCGCTGGATTTCAACTCAGGTAGCATCGCCCTTACTCGTCAAATATATTAAACAGAGGCTGCAGAATGTCGAACACCCCCTACCCCCAGTCTTACTATGCAGCTTCTGCCAATCCGGTTCCCGAACGCCCCGCCCTGCAGGAGGAGATCGAGACTGACGTCTGTGTCATCGGCGCTGGCTATACCGGGCTGTCGAGCGCGCTGTTTTTGCTGGAGAACGGGTTCAGGGTCACGGTTCTGGAAGCCGCAAAGGTCGGTTTCGGCGCGTCTGGTCGCAATGGCGGGCAGATTGTTAATAGTTACAGCCGTGACATTGATGTCATCGAGCGGACGGTGGGGGCCAAGCAGGCGCAGCTGTTGGGGAAAATGGCGTTTGAAGGCAGCAAGATCATCCGCGAGCGGGTGGCCAAATATCAAATTCAGTGCGACTTGAAAGACGGCGGTGTGTTTGCCGCCATCACTGCCAAGCAGATGGGTCATCTGGAAGCACAGAAGAAGCTCTGGGAGCGTTATGGCAATACGCAACTGGAGCTGCTGGATCAGCGCCGGATTCGTGAAGTGGTCGCCTGTGACCAGTATCAGGGCGGGCTGCTGGACATGAGTGGCGGCCATATTCATCCACTCAACCTGGCTCTCGGCGAAGCCGCAGCCGTTGAGTCACTGGGCGGTACGATTTACCAGCAATCACCGGCCATCCGCATTGAGCGCGGCGCCAACCCGGTGGTGCATACGCCTCAAGGCAAGGTCCGCGCCAAATTCATCATCGTTGCCGGTAACGCATATCTGGGTAATTTGGTGCCCGAGCTGGCAGCCAAATCGATGCCATGCGGCACTCAGGTGATCACTACCGAGCCCTTGAGTGATGAGCTGGCCAAGACCCTTCTGCCACAAGACTATTGCGTCGAAGACTGTAACTACTTGCTCGACTACTATCGATTGTCGGGGGACAAGCGCCTGATTTTCGGCGGCGGAGTAGTGTATGGCGCGCGAGACCCGGCCAATATCGAGGCGATTATTCGCCCGAAGATGCTGAAAGCCTTTCCGCAACTCAAGGATGTGAAGATCGACTACGCGTGGACCGGCAATTTCCTGCTGACTCTTTCGCGCCTACCCCAGGTGGGCCGTATCGGTGACAACATCTATTACTCGCAGGGTTGCAGCGGGCACGGGGTGACATATACCCATCTGGCCGGCAAGGTGCTGGCCGAAGCCTTGCGCGGCCAGGCCGAGCGCTTCGATGCCTTCGCCGATCTTCCGCACTACCCTTTCCCCGGCGGCCAGTTATTGCGTACACCGCTGACCGCTTTGGGGGCGTGGTACTACAGCCTGCGTGACAAGTACGGCTTTTAATTTACTTTGTGCAACCCGGGGAGCTGGCTGGCCGGCGATGCAGACGGCGCTGATGGCCCCCGTGAGGCCATCGCGGGCCAGCCCGCCTCCCAGACGATGGCTGTGACCGTTATTCCCCCGAGTTCTCCAGGGCTTTGACGGCCCGGGCTCCAGCCTGCTCCTGACCCGAACGGGACAGGTCGTTGGCCGCTTTCAACCAGCGCGCCTTGTCGACATTGGCCGGCAGTTGCTCGGGCGACAGAATCAGCACCGCCCAGCCTCCGGCATCTTTCCAGGCCGACTCAAACTTGTTGAAGTCCATCAGCCGTCGCCGCTCCATACCGGCACGCAACAGCACGGTGTGCTTGGTGCGGTTATAACCCACCAGCATTGCGTAGCGCGGTTCAGACCAGACTGTACCGTCGCTGAAGCGCAGCATCACCGGATAACCCGCAGCCACCTGGGCCAATAGCGCCGAAAGGGAGGTGTCCAATGGATACACCAGCAACCCGTACCCCGCCGCCAGTTGCTGCATGTTGTCTTGCAGGGATGCTTCGGCATCCGGCAGCTTCAATGGTTTGAGCAGCAGGCCCGGGGTAATTCTGATGCGCTGCTCGCCAAACATGCTGGCCAGCACCTGCGGACCACTTTGATTGGCATTGCCGCGAAAAAATGGCACGCCATTGAGTTCGACCCGTTCCGGCAGGCGACGAAGCTCAGGCGGCTCGACACTGGCACACCCCACCACCGCCAGCGCAAGTACCGCCAGCAACCACAGCCGCACCGATCTTGATCCCGTCACTGCCTGCATATTCCCTCGCCTTGAATGAGCACCGGCCCCGAGGCCCGGCATGGCCGTCGATCATAGGATGCCATCAAGCGCAGGTATAGCCTTAAGCTCCAGCGAGATCACCGGGATAGAACAAATCAGTTGGTCCAGCACGACCTTTGGTCAATAGACTGCAACACTACCCGCGCTAGACTGTCAGTTGCTTAGTGTGTGTTTGTGCCCATTGTGGGCAAAGGAGGCACTGATGAGCCCGACATTGACCATTATCCTGCTAATCACCGGCTGGCTGGCCGTTGCCGCCGCAATGCTCTGGGGACTGATGCGCATCAGCCGTCATCATCACCCGCAGGTACAGCCCAAGCTGCAAGTCCCGCCTGAAAAACCCGTGACTGGCACTGCAAACGCCCACTAGGGCGGTTGACGTCTGGTTGTGACCGCGACAAAAACCCTGCTACAAAAAAGGCCGTCCCCCTGCACAGGGTGGACGGCCTTTGAGTTACAGCTGCAGATTACTTCAGCAGAGCAGCCTGGCGTTTTTCCCGAACCCGCCGCGCCACAATGTTGAGGGTTTCCACCGTGGCGGAGAATGCCATCGCGGCATATACATAGCCCTTGGGTACATGAGCACCAAAGCCTTCAGCGATCAGGGTCATGCCGATCATGATCAGGAAGGCCAGCGCCAGCATCACCACGGTCGGGTTCTCATTGATGAACTTGGCCAGAGGCTCCGAAGCCAGCAACATCACCAGCACCGCCACCACTACGGCAATCACCATGATCGGCAAGTGCTCGGTCATGCCCACCGCAGTAATAATGCTATCGATGGAGAACACCAGGTCCAGCATCAAGATTTGCCCGATAGCAGCCGCAAAGCCCAGCGCCACCTTGGACGAGACGCCGGTGGTTTTATCCTCGACCTCAGGGCTCATGCTGTGGTGGATTTCACTGGTCGCCTTCCACACCAGGAACAGACCACCGGCAATCAGGATCATGTCTTTCCAGGAGAAAGCCTGGCCCAGCACTTCAAACACGGGCGTCGTCAGCTGCACGATGTAAGCGATAGTGCCCAGCAGGCCCAGACGCAGGATCAACGCCATGCCAATCCCGATACGGCGCGCCTTGGTGCGATACGCCTCAGGCAGCTTGTTGGTCAAAATCGAGATAAAGATCAGGTTATCGATGCCCAGCACGATTTCCATCACGATCAACGTGGCCAGCGCGACCCAGGCTGCGGGGCTGGCAGCCAGTTGTAAAAGATATTCCATAGGTGTGTTCTGACTCTGGTTTAAGACAAGTTAAATCGCTTGGGACGACTCTTTGCGTTCTTGCTCAGGCTGTTCTTTTTCCACCTGAGAGCCGGTGGCTTCGCTGAGTGCCTGTTCTGCCGCCTTGTGGGTGTCATCAATCGCCTGCTTGGCCGTTTCAGCGGTTTTGCTCAACATTTGTTGCGCCGCTTTTTCCGCCTGATCACAACCGCCCAGCAGTAGCAGGCCTGCTGCTACCAATGCCAATGCACCTGCTTTCTTCATGTTCATCTCGCTTTCCTCTCTAAAACGGCGGCCCACTGCATGGCTCGCGAATAACGCGGGATTCTAGAGAGATAAATACTTCAGGAAAATTCGTATTTTTAAGGGCTATACTTCGATTTTTACGAAGTATTCAGCATGCTTAACTATCGCCAGCTCCATTACTTCTGGGTGGTCGCCAAAACCGGCAGCATTGTTCGAGCCTGCGAGCAATTGAACCTCACCCCGCAAACCATCAGCGGGCAAATAAGCCTGCTGGAAGACACCTACGGCTTGCCGTTATTTCGCCGGGTCGGTCGCCAGCTGGAACTGACAGAGACCGGGCGTCAGGTCCTGCCTTATGCCGAGCAGATTTTTCAGCTCGGCAACGACCTGCAAAGCATGCTGCGCATGGCCCCCAAGGAGCAGCAGATTCTGTTCCGGGTGGGTGTGGCCGATGTGGTGCCCAAGTCGATTGTTTATCGCCTGATCGCTCCCACCATGGAGCTGGACAAGCCGATCCGCATTACCTGCCGCGAAGACAAGCTCGACCGGCTACTGGCGGATCTGGCCATTCAACGTCTGGACCTGGTGATTTCCGACAGCCCGATGCCCTCCCACCTCGATATCAAAGGCTTGAGCCAAAAGCTGGGTGAATGCGGCATCAGTTTTTTTGCCACTGCCACCCTGGCCCGCAACTATGGGGAAAACTTCCCCCATTGCCTGAACGGCGCCCCACTGCTGATCCCCGGGCCTGAAACCGTGATCCGCAGCCGCTTGTTGCGCTGGCTGGCAGAACAGAAAATCCAGCCGCGAATCGTCGGTGAGTTCGATGACAGTGCCTTGATGCAAGCGTTTGGTCAGTCCGGCATCGGGGT
Source organism: Pseudomonas sp. TMW22089 (assembly GCF_022496645.1). Lineage (NCBI taxonomy): Bacteria > Pseudomonadati > Pseudomonadota > Gammaproteobacteria > Pseudomonadales > Pseudomonadaceae > Pseudomonas > Pseudomonas sp. TMW22089. The sequence continues at coordinate 82,855 of NZ_SCFG01000018.1, read as the reverse complement.
ATTTATCGCCCCCAGCGTGATCGCCCAGGAAGTCATGCGCCAATTCGATGTGGAGCTGATCGGCCAGACCGAGGCGGTTACCGAATCGTTTTACGCCATCACTGTCGAGCGCAAGAGCCGGCACCCTGGCATCGTTGCAATTACCGAGGGCGCTCGACGCGAGTTGTTCACCCCGGCCAGCGATTAAGCGCAGGCCGCGGCCCGTGGTTTTGCAGACATCAGCACCAGCGCGAGCACGATCGACAGCAGGATAAAACCGGCGGCAGCCAGGCCCAGGCTGCCCAGGCCGTAGCTGTCAATCACCCGGCCGCCGACCATCGCCCCCAAACCTATACCCAGGTTGCCCCCGGCAATATTCAACGACGCGGCAAACGCAGGGGCCTGGGGCGCAATCTTCATCAGCCGGACATGGCTGACCAAAAACAGCGCCGACTGGGTAATCCCCCAAATCGCCAGCGCCGCTGCCAGAGCCAGCGAAGAGTGAATACTCGGCACCAACGCCAGCAGCGCGCCGATCATAAAGGCGCTAAACACCATCGATGCGATGAGCGGATGACGATCCACCATGCGCCCGCCCAACGAGTTGCCGATCAAGCCCACCGCGCCAAAGCCCATCAGGCACCAGCCAACGAGGGTGCCATCAAAGCCCGCCAGACGCTCCAGGATGTCGGCCAGATAGGTGTAGGCCGTAAACATGCCGCTGAATACCAGCACCGACAGCACGATATGGCCAATCACCAGCGGGCTGCGCAACATGCCCAGTTGCGAGCGCAGGCTGGCGTTGGCCCTCACCACGTGGGTCGCCGGCAAGTACAGCCACAGCAGCAAGGCCTTGGCCAGGGCAACCACCGCGAGGATGGAGAACGCACTGCGCCAGCCCCAGGCATCGGAGATCAGGGTGCCGACCGGGATCCCGAATACGGTTGCGCAGACAATCCCGAAACCGATTTTGGCAATCGCCCGCCCGGCGTACTCCGGCCCTACTATGTCTACCGCAGTTTCGCTGGCCAGGGCCCAAAACACCGGCAAGCCCAAAGCCGGCAATAACCGTGCAAAGCCCATCACCCAAATATTGGGGGCCAGCGCCGCGAGGGTATTGGCGAAGGCGAACATCAACAGGATCGTAATAAACAGCGGCTTGCGCTTGAAACGCGCAAAGTAAGCGGTCAAAAACGGCCCCAGGGCCGCGACCGTAAAGGCGAACAGGGTCACCAGCAAACCGGCCTGGGGCACGCTGACCTCAAGATCGCGGGCAATTGCGGGCAGCAGGCCGACAATGATGAACTCGGTGGTGAGCACGGTAAAACCGGCCGCAGACAGCAGCAGGATGGGCAACAGCATGAAGGGCTCCAGAAACGGCAACGCCAGCGAAAGCCGATTCAGGCCCGCCGGTTTAAAGAAAAGTGAGGATGGGCAATAGTAACAGAATGAGTAAACCCAAGAACACGCCGCTCCCCTGCAGAGAAGAGCAGGCGCGGGTGTGGCAGATTGCCTCTGAAGCGCGAAGCGCCTCCGGCACTATGCTAAAGTCCGCCCCCGCCAGGATTCTGCCGGACAGACCACTCGGCACGGGTGATTAACCTCAGCTGCCGACCCTGCTTTACTCAACAGGTTTTAACCCGCCGACCGACATCGATCTGCCTGCCCGTTTGTTGCAGATCGCTCCAACGTTGTTCAGTGCACGGCCCAAAACAACTAGAGATACCCTTATGACTGACGCTCCACCTACCCTGCTGCAAAAGCTCACACGCACCAGCCTGGTCACCCAGATCATGATTGGCCTGATTGCCGGTATTTTGCTGGCCTGGCTTGCGCCTGCTGCTGCACTTTCGGTGGCCTTTATCGGCAAGGTGTTCGTCAGCGCCTTGAAAGCCGTGGCGCCGATCCTGGTGTTTGTGCTGGTCATGGCATCCATTGCCAACCACAAGCACGGGCAAGAAACCCATATTCGCCCGATCCTGGTGCTTTACCTGTTCGGTACCTTTGCCGCCGCCGTCGTGGCCGTCATCGCCAGCATGCTGTTCCCCTCTAACCTGGTACTGGCGACGGAAAATGTCGCCATTGCCGCCCCGGGCGGGATCAGCGAAGTCATGCAAAGCCTGTTGCTGAGCGTGGTCGACAACCCGGTCAGCGCGCTGATGAACGCCAATTTCATCGGCATTCTGGCCTGGGCCATCGGCATGGGCATTGCCATTCGCCATGCCGGTGATACCACCCGCACCGTACTCAGCGACCTTTCCAATGGCGTCACCCTGATCGTGCGCGTGGTCATCCGCTTTGCACCACTGGGGATTTTCGGCCTGGTGGCCTCGACGCTCGCCAGTTCAGGTTTCGGTGCCCTGCTGGGTTACCTGCACCTGCTGGCCGTGCTGATTGGCTGCATGCTGTTCGTGGCTCTGGTGATGAACCCGTTGATCGTGCTCTGGAAACTGCGCCGCAACCCGTACCCGCTGGTGTTCCTGTGCTTGCGCGAAAGCGGGATTACCGCGTTCTTCACCCGCAGTTCGGCGGCCAACATTCCCGTGAACATGGCACTGAGCGAGCGTCTGGGTCTGCATGAAGACACCTACTCGGTATCGATCCCCCTGGGCGCGACCATCAACATGGCAGGTGCCGCGATCACCATCACGGTCTTGAGCCTGGCCGCAGTTCACACCCTGGGCATTGCAGTCGACATTCCGACCGCGATTTTGCTGAGCGTGGTGGCAGCCATTTGTGCCTGTGGCGCATCGGGTGTGGCGGGAGGTTCGCTGTTGCTGATCCCTCTGGCATGCAGCCTGTTCGGCATCCCGAGCGAGATTGCCATGCAAGTGGTGGCCGTGGGCTTCATTATCGGCATCCTGCAGGACTCCGCCGAAACCGCGCTGAACTCGTCCACCGACGTACTCTTTACTGCGGCGGCCTGCATGGCCGAGGAAAAACCGGCGTCCTGATGACGCCGGCGATGTAAGCGCTGACGAGGTATCGCGGTTCGGGGGGTACCCGATCGCAGCCTCGCTCCTCGTCAGCGATTACTGTATTGCGATCAGAACGCGCCCATGTAGTCGCGCTTGCCGACTTCAACGCCATTGTGGCGCAGGATCGCGTAAGCAGTGGTCACGTGGAAGAAGAACTGCGGCAGGCCGTAGGTCAGCAGGTAAGCCTGACCGGTGAAGCGTTTTTCTTTCGGCGTGCCCTGACGGGTGATGATTTCGATGCCTTCCTTGCCGTCGATCTGCTCAGGCTTGATCCCGTCGACAAACGCCAGAACCTTGCTGATCAGCGCTTGCAGGTCAGCAAAGGTCACTTCGCTGTCGTCGTACTTCGGCAGTTCGATTTCAGCCAGACGGGCCGAAACACCCTTGGCGAAATCAACCGCGATTTGCACCTGACGCACCAGCGGGAACATGTCCGGCGCCAGACGCGCTTGCAGGAAAACACTTGGATCGATGTTCTTGGCCGTGGCGTGCGCCTCAGCCTTGGTCAGCACACCGCTGAGGGCGTTGAGCATTTGTTTGAACACGGGAATGGAAGCAGCGTACAGAGAGATAGTCATGAAAGTCTCGACAGTCTGTGGGCGGGAACGGGATGTGGGGCGATTATAGACACGCCTGTAGTCTTCGGGTGTATCAAGATCAACCATCACCCATTCACTGCACGTCTCTAGCGCAATGACTTGCTCGCGATACTGGCGTAAAAGCGGGCGGGCACCTTCATCACCGCCACACTCTCTTAGCCGCGGCAGACACTCGCTGGCCCACAGGACCGGGTTGCCGCGCTTGCCCTGGTAACTGGCCTGACACCCCATGACCCCGGGATTCCCGTGCAGGGCATCGACCAACTGATCAATGACCCCGGCCGTGACGCCGGGCATGTCTGCCAGGCAAAAAATCACCGCCTGCCGGTCACTGACCGCACTGGCACCGGCGCGCACCGAAGAGCCGATGCCTTCCCGGTAATCCATATTAAGCACAAATTCGACCGGCAGACCGGACAAGGCCTGACGAACATTCCCGGCTTCATGCCCGATGACCACCAGCACTTTCCCACAGCGCGATGCCAGCGCGGCCTGCACCACATGCCTGACCATCGCCTGGCCGGCAACCGGCAGCAGTAACTTGTTGCTGGCCCCCATGCGCCGACTCAGCCCCGCTGCCAGTACCACCGCCACGACCCCGGCCGGCTCACTGGCGACGGGCATCTCTTGCCTCCGGTGAGCGCGCTGACAGCGCTGCGTGTTGTGCATCTGCCGGGTCATGGATCCTGGCCTTGCGCAGCCTCAACATCCCGCCTTCGCGCTGATTAAGGCAGGCCGTGATTTCACTGACGATGGCCAGGGCGACGCTTTGCGGGGTATCGCCGCCCAGATCCAGCCCCATGGGATAATGCAGCTCAGCACGGGCTGCAGCTGCACCGCCGCCCATTTCGTCAAGCAGGCGCTCGGTGCGCTCTTTGGGCCCCAGTTGCCCGATATAGGCCGGGGCGCAGGCCAGAACACTCTGGAGCCAAAAACGGTCCTGACGGTAACTGTGGGTCATGATCACCACCGCCGCCCCATCAACCAGGGTGCGCAACGCGAACGGCTGGTCAATCGACGCCACCAGCACCTCCCTGGCCCCCGCAAAGCGTTCGGCCCGGGCAAAATTCGCCCGCCCGTCCACCACATGCACCTGCCAGTTCAGTTGCACGGCAAACCGCACCAGAGGCTGGGCGTCGTTACCTGCACCGAACACCACCAGCCGCCGCTGCGCAGGGATGTATTCCAGCAGCACTTCAACGGCCTGCGCCCCGCTTGCATAAATCATCCGCGACGATTTCTTGCGCTCGAGGGTGGCGAGTAAATCGGCCTGGACCCGGCTTTCAAGCACGTCACAGCAAAACCCCTGGCTGCTTCGCGACAACGCCGTCAGCCCCAGCCGCGCCCCCATTCTCGCCCCGCTGCCGGCCCCTGCCGCCAGTACGGTTGCCAGCGCGGCCGGCTGACCGGTGGCTCGCACGCCTTGCAGGACATCGGTCAGCAGCGACGGGGCGCCTGCTTCAAGCCGCTCCAGGAGCACATGCACCGTGCCGTTGCAGCCAAGACCAAAGGTCAGCGCGGCCCCCTCTTCATCGCTGTCATCCTCGTCGTGGGCCGCGGTGCTGTAGCGACGAATCACCGGCAGCCCGGACTCGGTCAGCCACCAGGCCTTGCGCACCAGCTCCTGCTCCAGGCAGCCGCCACTGACCGTACCCACCGCCTGCCCGTCCCGCGGTATCAGCATCCTGGCGCCCGGGCGCCGATAAGCCGAGCCTTCAACCTTGACCACGGTGGCCAGTACCACGGCGACATTGTTACTGTCGGCCTGGTCCAGAGCATCGAGCAAACCATACAAGTCAGACATGAGCGCCGCTCCCAACCTTATCCAGTTAATTGCCGTACCATCGACTGCAGTTTTTCGTCAGTTTTTTCTTCAGCCGCCGCGCAACACCTCATCGTGGAGGACAACAGCGTGAACAAAAAAACCGGTGTCCGGGCTCATCAGGCCGACCAGACAAAGGCGCGCATTCTCAAGGCCGCCGTGACCGTATTCGCCCGCGACGGCTATGCCGGCGGGCGCATCGAACAGATATCCAAAGAAGCCGAGTCCAACGACCGGATGATTTATTACTACTTTTCCAGCAAGGAAAATCTGTTCGTCCAGGTTCTGGAACACACCTACGAAGCCTTCAACCTGGCCGAAAGTACCTGCCGCCCGGACCTGTCCAGCCCCGTGGCAGCATTGCGCGAACAAGTCGCGTTTTTCTGGAACTACTACGTGAAACACCCGGAATTCGTCGCCATCCTCACCATTGAAAACCTGCATAAAGGCAGGCACGCCCGCCAGTCGCGCGAGCTCGGGCGCCTGTCGGCCACCACCGTGGGCGTGATCAGGCCAATCATCGAAGCCGGTCAGCGCATGGGCATTTTTCGCCTCGATGTGGAGATCAACCATGTCTATTTGATGATCGCTTCGCTGTGCTACTTCTATAACTCCAACCAACACACCCTCACCTCGTTCCTGGGTCAGGACCTCGCCGATAAAGGCCAGCAACAGGACTGGCTGGCCTTTATCAGCGATCTGGTCATACGCGGGGTCATGACCCTGCCCGGCGCCGCGAACTGTCAATGAGACCCGGGATTGGCCCGTATCTGCGCCACCTTCTGTTCCAGTGACTGCCATGCAGGCTCGGACGGGGCGAAACGCTGGCGCAGATAGGCCGTCAACTCGCTGATCTGGCGATTCGACAGACTGTCCTTGAAGCCGGGCATATAGCCGAGGTCCGCCGTCGCCGGGACGGGAATGCCTTGCAGGATCACTTTCAACAGGTTGTCGGGCAAGGCGCTGTGCAGGTTGCTGTTGCTCGCCAATGACGGGCTGACGCCAAACAGTTTCGGGCCCAGGCCATCGGCGTGGCAGCCCTGGCACGCACCCTCGAACACCCGCTGACCGTTACTCAATGCCAGCGTACTGACCTGGGGGGCCGCCGGGCCGGGTTCGGGTTGCGCCAGGGCATCGCCACTGAGTGAAGCCAGGTACACCGCCATGGCGCGCCGGTCGCTGTCGGGCAGCTTCGCCAGCTCGGTGACCACTGGCCCCATGGGCCCGGCCGCCACGCCATGGGCGTCGGTGTAGCCGGTGCTCAGGTAGCTGAACAGCTGATCTTCGGTCCAGGGGGTTGGAGCTTTGGACAGGCCATTGAGCGCCGGGGCTTCCCAGCCATCGACCATGCCGCCCGCCAGAAAGGCGCTGCCGCCCTTCTGCGCGCCCATCAGGTTGCGCGGCGAGTGACAGGCCGCGCAGTGGCCCAACCCATTGACCAGATAAGAACCGCGGTTCCATTGTGCACTGCGTTGCGGCTGCGCCTTGACCTCCCCTGAACGCAGAAAGATCGCGTTCCAGCCCGCCATCAGCGGGCGCAGGTTGAAAGGGAACTGCATGGCATTACTTGTGGCCGGCTGGCTGACCGGCGCCTGCGACATCAGATAGGCATACAGAGCCTGCATGTCGGCATCATCGATATTGCGAAAAGATGTATAGGGAAAGGCCGGATACAGATGCTTGCCGTCCCGGCTGATGCCTTCGCGCATGGCCCGCTCGAACGCTGTGTAAGACCACTTGCCGATGCCCGTCTCGGGGTCGGGGGTGATATTGGTGCTGTGCAGGGTGCCGAACGGCGTTTGCATCGCCAGCCCCCCGGCGTTGGTCACGCCACCCGGTGCGGTATGGCACACCGCACAATCCCCCACCGCCGCCAGCAGGCGTCCCCGCTCCAGCGTGGCCGCCGACCAGGTGCCCGCCAGGGGCGGTGTAATGGGGGCGATTTCTGCACGCCAGGGCAATGCAGTGGCGGCCATGCCGGCCAGGGCGCCGATACCGGCAATCAGGGGGGCAAACCACCACTTGGAGCGCTTGCCTTTGACTGGCTGCGGATCGACGGCGGCAGCGGCTTCGTCCTGGGAAAGCTTGAGTGCAGCCAATACCCGTTCGGGGGTAATCGGCAGCTCGCGAAAGCGGATCCCGGTGGCGTCATAAATGGCATTGGCGATCGCCGCCGCACTCGGCACCCCCGCTGATTCCCCGGCGCCCATGGGTGGTTCGTGCTGACGGGGCATCATCAGCACGTCGATTTTCGGCACCTGCTTGAAGGTCAAAATAGGATAGGCGCCCCACTCCTTGCTGCTGACGGTCGACTCTTCGAACGTGACCCGCTCTTTGAGCACACGGCTGGTGGCCTGGATCACATTGCCGTGGATCTGATGCCGGACACCCGCCGGGTTGACCATCATCCCGGCGTCATGCCCGATGACCACCCGCGTCACCGAAACTTCACCGCTGAGCCTGTCGACCGCCACATCGGCGACCCATGCCGCCCACGCCGCCCCGAACCCGGGGAACTTGCTGTGGATATACCGCGCATAGGCGAAACCGCGGCCACGCAAAATATTGTCCTGTTCAGGGGTTTGCATGGGCTCGGTGCGGGCCACCCACCCGGCTCGCGCGGCCGTGGCCCTGACCAGTTCGGCAGCGCGCTCATCGTGCAGATAGCGCAGGCGGTATTCGACCGGATCGACCTTGGCGGCAAACGCCAGTTCATCGATATAGGACTCGTGGGCAAACGTGTTGGGCAGTGCGGAAACCCCGCGCATCCACGACGCCCGCACGATGGGCGCCATGTCGTTGATGGTCACCCGCAGGTGCTCGAAATCGTACGGCGGGATGGAGGTGCGGTCGCCCATCTCGAACATTGCCGCCACCGGCTCGACGCGGCCCGTCAGCAGCAAGGCCAGGGTCGGCGCACCATTGGAGGGGTAGCTGGTCTGAAAGTCATAACCGGCGACCCCGCCATCGGCATTGATGCCGCCATCCACTTCCATCAATTGCGCCGAGCCCTTGGGCTCCCACACATGTTCCTGCTCCCGGGTCAGCTGCACCCGCACCGGCAAGCCCACCGCCCGGGACAACAACAGGGCATCGGCACACACGTCATCGGCGCAGTTACGCCCGTAACAACCCGCTGCCTCCATGCGAATGATCTCAATCCGCTCTTCCGGGTACTCCAGCAGCCATGCCAGATCCGCCCGCAACAGGTGCGGGTTTTGCGTGCCCGACCACACCCGTATCTGGTGTTCCTGATAATCCGCCAGGCCACAGGACGGGCCGATGGAGCCGTGGATCTGGTAAGGCCACAAATAGGTGCGGGGCATGCGTTCGCTGGCCTGGTCCAACGCCTGCTGAACGTTGCCCTTGTCCAGCACCACACGCCGGACCCGGGGGTTGTCACGGATGGCCTGCGCCACATCATCCATGTCCGGCAGTTTTTGCGTCCAGGCTTTCCAGCTGACTTTCAGCGCTTGCGCCGCCTTCACGGCCTGCTCTTCACGCTTGGCAACCACGCCGATAAAATCACCGATCACCACCACTTTGACGATGCCCGGAATGTGCGCAATGGACGACTCGTCCACGTGCAGCAGGCTTGTGCCGACAAACTCGCCACTGTCGAGCCCGGCATAGGGCGGGCGAATCACGCGGCCATGCAGCATGTCGGGCAGGCGCATATCATGCACATAGGTCAGCTCGCCGCTGGCCTTGGCCGGGATGTCCACCCGGGCCGAGGCCTTGCCTACCAGCCGGTAGTCTTCCACGGGTTTGAGCGGCGCATCGCCGGAAATGCCAAGCACATGGCGCTCCCCGGCCACCAGTTCGGCAAATGTCAGCTGGCGAGCGTCCGCACTGGTTATCACCCCGCTGTCCATCACTAATGACTGCGGCTCGACACCCAGACGCCGGGCTGCAAGATCGAGCAAAAAACGTCGCGCTTCGGCTGCCGCATTGCGCAAAGGGATGGCAGTGATCTGGATCGTGGCGCTGGCAATGGTCGCCCCCTGATTTGGCGCGCTGTCGGTATCGCCCAGCACCATGCATACCTGCTCCAGGGCCAGGTCCAGCTCTTCGGCCACGATCTGCGCCAGCGACGTGCGGATGCCGGTACCCAGGTCCACATGGCCGTTGAAGCCATAGACCTGCCCGTCATCGTTTACCGCAATGAACAGCCCCAGCTCCCTGGGCTTGAGTACAGGAACACCGCCTTTGGCCACGGGACCTGAAGGCGGCTGAATCTGATCAACCACCAGCAAGACGCCAGACTTGGCCAACAACTGATCACGGGTGAGCGTGGTAAGGGTCATAGTCATCAATCCGTTCAGGGCATTTGACGGGCGGCAAGCATGACCGCGCGAATGATTTCGAGATGGGTGCCGCAGCGACAGAGGTTGGCTGACAGTTCGTTTCGAACTTGCGCTTCGCTGGGGTGGGGAATGCGATCAAGCAGCGCCTTGGCGGTCATGATCATGCCGTTCATGCAGTAGCCGCATTGCGCAGCCTGCTCATCGATAAAGGCCTGCTGCACCAGGTGCGGCTGCGCCCGGCTGCCGAGGCCTTCAAGGGTGGTAATGGTGCGCCCCTCGGCACCGGACAACGGGAAGACACAGGAGCGGGCAGCCACCCCGTCAATGATCACCGTGCAGACACCGCACTCCCCCAGACCACAGCCATATTTAGGGCCGTTGAGCTGCAAGTCATTGCGCAGGATCAGCAACAGCGGGGTATCGGCCATGGCACTGACCACGACAGGCTGGCCGTTGACGTGCAGTGTTACCGTTCTGACAGGCGCAAGGGTGTGATCGCTCATTCAAGGCTTCCCCAAGTAACATCGTCCGCACTGTTGGAGGCGGATCTTATTAAGTGTTTACTTCATGAAACAGGCGTAACAAAGGCCTGCACAGGCAGACCCTGATTCACTCCGGTTTTGATGAAGTAAACACTTCATACAAGCCAGAGCAAGAACGATGCCACAAGGTTGGGGAAAGCTTATTCGCTGCCTTCATCCACCATTTTGCGCAGTAAATACAGGAGTGCGACCCGCTCTGCCGGGTTGAGTTTGCTCATGGTCAGCTCGCTCACTTGCAGTGCATGGGGCTCGGTCTCGCGCACTAATTGCTCACCCGCCGGGGTGAGACTGACGATGACTTTGCGCTTGTCCTGCACGGCGGGCTTGAGGGTGATCAGGTCGCGGGCCTGAAGACGCTCGACTATGCCGCGAATGGTTGCCTGATCGACTGCAGTGGCCTTGATCAGCTCACTCAAGGAACTGGGCCCGTGATCCCGAACGGCACACAGGGTGATGAACTGCACCGCAGTCAACTGCGAGTTGCCGACATTTTGCTGAAAAATCGCCATGTTGCGCTGATAGGCCTTGCGCAACAAATGGCCTGGCTGTTCGCAGAAATCATAAGCGGCCTGACGGCCTGGTTTTTTGTCTTTCGTATCCGGCACAACGGCCTCTTTCAATTCAAGGGTGAGAGGTCATGACCTTAACCTGCGGGGCCATGATCGGGGTAATGCTCAATCTGTGTCGCAACGCCCATGCAGGAGCCGGCTCCCACAACACCGGCCCCTGACCCGGGCGGGCCTGGTTTAGCGGGCCAGTACCACACCGCCGGCAACCACCGCCTGATCATCAAGATAGATATCGCAATGACGCAACGGGATATCCAGATGGCACGGGGTCTTGCGCGTGCCACCGACCTCGGTATTGGGCCCGGTGGAAAACAGGAAGTTACCCTCGAATGCCCGCGCATCCATGCACATTCCGTCGTTCTTGTCGTGCAGGCCCATCGCCGTCCATTGGGCGCGCGGCTGCAAACCCCAACCGATATGGGAAATGCCGTACACCTCCGGGTCGTTGAAATACTTCAGGTAGTCGCGCAAATACTCGGCTTCGAACCCGCCATGAATCGAGGTAATGAAACCCTTGTCGATTTCCAGGGTGATGCGCTCTCGCGAATAGTTCTTGAACGGCAAGATGATATCGCCGACATCGATTACCAGCACGCCTTCGGCGGTTTCTTCATTCGGCCAGGAGAACAGGAAACCGCTGGGCCAATGGTCCCAACGCCCCGGCTCATCGGCAAAACCATACTCGGTCACGGCCGGGTACTGCCCCAGCAACGCCTTGAAATCACTCCCTGCCCTGGATCTGACATGCATGGAGCGCGCTTGCTCCAGCAGTTTTCCGGCCGCCATCACCCGCTCCTTGTCGGCCAGGGTCGGTAGCATCCGCGCCAGCACTTCCGGGGGTTCAACCGCCAACAGAATCCGGGTTCCGGTCTTGAGGATCTGCTCCTGCTCCGGCGAATGCAGCAGCATCATGGTATCGACCACCAGATCCGCCGCCTCCAGCGCCCGTTGCGCCGCAATGTTGCCCGTGAGCGCGGTGTCCCCGCAGTAAGCCGTCATGTCATTACCCATGGCCGTCGGGTGATTGAACGAGGGCAATTCCACGGCGTAGACCTTGGCCCCAAGACGCTGGGCGGCGTCCATGGCGGCCCGCACCGTACGCGGATCGGAATAGTGGCTTTTGAGCACTGCGACACTCTGGGTCGCGTCCACTCGGGACAGTTGCAACACGTGCTCAAACATTTGCGTCAACTCGCAGTCGCTCACCGGCATTTACTCATCCTCTCTATCGAATCGCTGCAGGGGGCAAACGCCGAACTGCCCGTCGCACCAAATCAGGCAGAGCGTTTCAGCCGCTCAACTAAAGCGTACACACTATTTAATAACTGATGAACATTATTTTCCGAAAAACCAAAAAAACCACACAACAGTTAGAGCCCAACAATTAGTGGCTTTCAAGGCTGAAAACAGCCCTCAGGAAAAGTATTTATTTTTCTGAGGGGCTATACAGCTTGAAAATTAATAGCGTATACACTGTAAATGTCTGGCCGAGGCCCATGGTCCCGGCAACCGCTCCCGCTCTAGAAAAAGGAAGCCTTGCATGCCCGTAAAACAAAAAATCGCCATCGTCGGCGCAGGTCTTGGAGGCGCCGCAGCGGCCACGCTGCTGCAAAAAGCCGGGTTCCAGGTCGATATTTATGAGCAGGCCCCCGCGTTTTCCCGCATTGGCGCGGGTATTCACATGGGGCCGAATATCATGAAAATTTTCCGCCGCATGGGCATCGAACAGAAGTTGAGCGACATGGGCTCGCACCCCGATTTCTGGTTCAGCCGGGACGGTGCCAGCGGCGACTACCTGTCGCGCATCCCGCTGGGCGAGTTTGCCCGCAAAGAATACGGCGCCGCCTATATCACGGTGCATCGCGGCGATTTGCATGCGCTGCAAATGTCGACCATCGCGCCGGGCACCACCCACTTCAATAAATGCCTGACCCGCCTTGAAGAAACCGATTCGCTGGTACGCCTGCACTTCAGCGACGGCACCAGCACCGAAGCCGACATCGTGATTGGTGCCGATGGCATCAATTCTAAAATCCGCGAAGAATTGCTCGGCGCAGAAAAACCGCTCTACAGCGGCTGGGTTGCCCATCGCGCGCTGATCCGCAGCGAAACCCTGGGCAAATACAACCTCGACTTCGAGAACTGTGTGAAGTGGTGGAGCCACGACCGCCACATGATGGTCTATCACACCACCGCCAAGCGCGACGAGTACTACTACGTCACCGGGGTTCCCCATGAGGCGTGGGACTTCCAGGGCAATTTCGTCGACAGCAGCCGCGAAGAGATGTACCAGGCTTTCGAGGGTTACAACCCCACCGTTCAGGCGCTGATTGAGTCCAGTGAAAGCGTGACCAAGTGGCCGCTGCTCAATCGCAATCCACTGCCGTTGTGGAGCCGCGGACGCCTGGTGTTGCTGGGCGATGCCTGCCATCCCATGAAGCCGCACATGGCCCAGGGTGCCGGCATGGCCATCGAAGATGCCGCCATGTTGACCCGTTGCCTGCAGGAAACCGGCCTGGGCGACTACCGCACCGCGTTCAAACTGTACGAAGCCAACCGCAAGGATCGCGCCTCGCGGGTCCAGGCCGTGTCCAACGCCAACACCTGGCTGCGCACCCAGGAAGATCCGGCCTGGGTCTACGGCTACGACCTGTACAGCCACTCCCTTGAGTCGGAAGTACCGGCATGAGCACATTCATAGAGGGCGGCAATGTCCAGGCCAATGGCATTCGCCAGCATTACCTGCGCTACGGCAGCCAGCACGACTCGGTAAAACCGGTGTTGCTGCTGATCCCGGGCATCACCAGCCCGGCCATTACCTGGGGCTTTGTCGCCGAACGCCTTGGCGCCGATTACGACACCTATGTACTTGATGTACGGGGGCGCGGCCTGTCTTCCACCGGCCCCGAACTGGATTACAGCGCCGATACCTGCGCGGACGACATCAGCGCTTTCGCCCAGGCCATGGGCTTTGATGGCTATCACCTGGCCGGCCACTCCATGGGCGCACGCTTTGCCGTACGCAGTGCCGCACGCAATCCGGGCGCAGTGAAAAGCCTGGTGCTGATCGATCCTCCGGTATCCGGCCCGGGTCGACGCGAGTACCCCAGCAAACTGGCGTGGTACGTGGACTCGATCCGCCAGGCCGAACAAGGCATGGACGCCGAGGCCATGCGCGCCTTCTGCCCCACCTGGAGCCTGGAGCAACTGCAATTGCGCGCCGAATGGCTGCACACCTGTTATGAGCCCGCCATCGTTCGCGCCTTCAACGATTTCCATGACGTGGACTTCCATCAAGACCTGCCAAAACTCACCGTGCCCGCGCTGCTGATGGTCGCCGGGCGTGGCGCAGTGATACAGGCCGCCGACGAAGCGCAAATCCTCGAGCTGCAGCCACGGATCCAGATAGCCCGGGTGCCGAACGCCGGGCACATGATCCCCTGGGATGACCTTGAAGGTTTTCTCGGCGCATGCCGCGACTTCCTCGCCCGCCACTGATCCGCATTCTGCGCAACGCTTTTAAGGAGACACTCTGTGATCAAGCCTTACCGCATCGGCCAGATTGTGCCGAGCTCCAACACCACCATGGAAACCGAGATTCCGGCGATGCTCACCGCACGCCAATTGATCCGCCCCGAACGCTTCACCTTCCACTCCAGCCGCATGCGCATGAAACAGGTGCGCAAGGAAGAACTGGCAGCAATGGACGGCGAATCCGACCGCTGCGCCATCGAACTGTCCGACGCCAAAGTCGACGTACTGGGCTACGCCTGCCTGGTGGCGATCATGGCCATGGGCCTGGGCTACCATCGCAAATCCGAGGCGCGCCTGACCCGGGCCACGGCCGATAACGACGCCACTGCACCGGTCATTACCAGCGCCGGCGCACTGATCGACGGCCTCAAGGTGATGGGCGCCAAAAAAATCGCCATCGTGGCGCCGTACATGAAGCCGCTGACACAGCTGGTGGTGGATTACATTCGCGAGGAAGGGTTTGAAGTGGTGGACTGGCGCGCCCTGGAAATCCCCGACAATCTGCAAGTAGCCCTGCATGATCCAGCCAGGTTACCGGCCATTGTCAGCAGCATGAACCTTGAAGGCGTGGACGTGATCGTGCTATCTGCCTGCGTGCAAATGCAATCCTTGCCCGTGGTGCCCCAGGTTGAAGCGCAAACCGGAATCCCGGTACTGACTGCCGCCATTGCCACCACTTACGCCATGCTCAAGGCCCTCGATCTGGAACCCATAGTGCCGGGCGCCGGCGCGCTGCTTTCGGGCGCTTATAAATAGGAGCAAAGTCATGAGCCAGGAACAAAGTGCCGACGCCAACTATCAGGGCGTATGGGGCCAGCGCATCGGTTTTGGCAACAAGCCGGCCTTGCTGATGGTGGATTTCATGCAGGGTTATACCCGCGAGGGCGCCCCCCTGTTCGCCCCGGGCGTGGTCAGCGCTGTCGCCGAGAGTGCCGGGCTGCTGGCCTGCGCCCGTGACCACGGAGTTTTGGTGGTGCATACCAATATCCGCTACCACCCGGGGCATTTTGCCGACGGCGGGATCTGGCTTAAAAAAGCCCCGGTGATGAAAGACATGGTCGAGGGCAACCCGCTGGCCGCCTTCTGCGAAGCGGTCACACCGAATGCGGATGAAGTGGTGATCAGCAAGCAATACGCCAGTTCGTTTTTCGGCACCAGCCTGGCATCGCTGTTGCACGCCCAGGGTATCGACACCCTGGTCCTCGCAGGCTGCTCCACCAGTGGCTGCATCCGCGCAACAGCAGTGGATGCCGTGCAACACGGCTTTCGCACCATCGTTGTGCGCGAGTGTGTCGGTGACCGGCACAGCGCGCCGCATGAAGCCAACCTGTTCGATATCGACAGTAAATATGGCGATGTGGTGAGCAAACGGGAGGCCATGGAGCAATTCGCCAAAAGCGTTTGAGTAACATCCGGCAGACAGGGAAATCCGCCATAGAACCGGGCCGCAGAGCACCGGTCGCCACAACTGGGCAAGGCCTCACTCCGAGCATCGAGGAGGGCCGGCCCAGTCTTCTGACACTGCCTTTGGAAGCCGCTTTACGAGCCTGCCAAAGCACTGATCGCGGCTACACAAAAACAAACATAAGTCACCGCCAGGAGACACACATGCCCTCTGCAAATGCTGGAACAACCCTTGCGACCCCTGTGGCAGATCCCGTCAAGGCGCTCTATCACAAGATCACCTGGAAACTGATCCCCTTTCTTTGCTTCTGTTATCTGGCGTCCTATCTGGACCGGATCAACATCGGCTTCGCCAAGCTGCAAATGCTGCAAGACCTGCATTTCAGCGAGACCGCATTCGGCCTTGGCGCGGGCCTGTTTTTCGTCGGTTATATCCTGTTCGAGGTGCCGAGCAACCTGGCGCTGGAGAAGGTCGGGGCCAAGGTCTGGATTGCCCGGATCATGATTACCTGGGGCCTGCTGTCGGCCTGCACCATGCTGGTCACCACCCCGACCCAGTTCTACTTTGTACGCTTTCTGCTGGGTGCGGCCGAAGCCGGGTTTCTGCCGGGCGTGCTGTACTACCTGACCACCTGGTTTCCGACCTATCGGCGCGGGCGCATCATTGCCCTGTTCATGATCGGCATGCCGCTTTCCAGCGTGATCGGCGGGCCGCTGTCAGGCTGGATCATGGGCGCCTTCGACAACACCGCCGGCCTGCGCGGCTGGCAATGGCTGTTTATCGTCGAAGCCGTACCCAGCGTGCTGCTCGGCATCCTGACGTTCTGGGTACTGCCGGATAACCATCACAAAGCCAAATGGTTGAACGACGAAGAAAAAGCCTTGCTCGAAGGCGAACTGCGCCTGGATGACGTCGAGGGCAAAAACAGCAAGCACAGCTTCCGTGACGGCTTTTTCAACCTCAAGGTCTGGATGCTCGGCGGCATCGACTTTTCCATCCTGCTCAGCGCCTACGCCATGGCGTTCTGGATGCCGACCTTCATTCGCAACGCTGGGGTGGCCGACAACTTTCATATCGGTGTGCTGACCGCACTGCCCAGTGCCGCCGCCCTGGTTGGCATGCTGATGATCGGTGCCAGTTCGGACCGTCGTCGCGAACGGCGCTGGCATATCATCGTGCCCTTTTTGATTGGTGCGGCAGCCATGGCCGCCACCACCTTCTTTAACCACAACGTGTTTGCCACGGTTTTGCTGTTCGCCATTGCTTCGGCCGCCATCATCGGGGCCGTACCGGTGTTCTTCAGTTTGCCGGCGACCTTTCTCAAGGGCCGGGCCGCCGCTACCGGGTTCGCCCTGGCCTGCTCGCTGGCCAATATTGCCGGGCTGGTGAGTAATTCGCTGATGGGCATTGCCATCGACGTCACCGGCAGCGGTGCCGGCGCACTGTGGTTCTTTGCCGGCTGTCTGCTACTGAGCAGCCTGCTGGTGATTGCGCTGCCGGCCAAACTGGTCAACCGCTAACCGCCCTCCCCGCAGGTACTGCCCGGGCCAGCCCCCTGCGGGGCCAATCAAGACAGTCGCTCTAACGGGCAAAAGACTCCACAATGGCCGCTGGCTAAAAATGGAGAAGAGAAATGGAATCCCCAGCGAGTCAGTCCACAGAAAACCCGCAGATCGAATCTGACACCGGACCTCGTCTCAACAGCATCGAGATCCGCATTCTCGGCTCCCTGATCGAGAAACAGGCCACCCACCCTGAAACTTATCCACTGACCCTCAACGCCCTGCTGCTGGCCTGCAATCAGAAAACCAGCCGCGAGCCGGTGATGAGCCTGACCCAGGGCCAGGTCGGACAAAGCCTGCGCGCACTGGAAGGTCGCGGCTTTACCCGGCTGGTGATGGGCAGCCGTGCCGACCGCTGGGAACACAAGGTCGACAAGGCGCTGGAGCTGGTTCCGGCCCAGGTGATCCTGCTGGGGCTGCTGTTTTTGCGGGGCCCGCAAACCCTCAATGAGCTGCTGACCCGCAGCTCACGCATGCACGATTTCGAAGACACCGAACAAGTGCAACACCAGCTGGAGCGCCTGATCGCCCGTGATCTGGCGCTGCTGGTGCCGCGCCAGTCCGGCCAGCGCGAAGACCGCTACATGCACGCTCTGGGCGACCCGGCCGATATCGAAACAATCATCTCGGCCCGCCAGCAACCTGCCGAGCGCAGCAGCGCCAGTGCCGGCGTATCACTGGAACGCTTTGAAGCCCTTGAGGCGCGAATCGCCGCGCTCGAAGCACGTCTGGCGGAACTCGAGTAAATCCGTAGAGCGGGCGAAATAACGCGCCCGCTCCTTCACTCAGCTACGGGCAAACGCCACCGCGGCCTTGAACTGCTCGGCTGTGGGCCGCACGCCGGTGTACAGCACAAACTGCTCCAGGGCCTGGATCGCAATGACCTCAAGGCCGGTAATCACCCGCTTGCCCTGAGCCCGAGCGCAAAGGATCAATGGCGTTTCAGCCGGAATGGCCACCACATCGAAGATGATTTCTGCCTGCGCAATTGCATCTTCTGCAAACGCCAGATCATTCGCCTCGGCACCCCCCGTCATGCCCACGGGCGTGGTGTTGATCAGCATCTGCGGCCTGCTCTCCCCCAGCTCCGGCTGCCAGGCATAACCCAGGGTTTTGGCCAGCCCCGCCCCCGTCGCCTCATTGCGGGCCACGATCAGTCCATTGCGATAACCACCATCACGCAAGGCCGATGCCACTGCCTTGGCCATGCCACCGCTGCCGCGCAGGGCGAATGTGGTTTGCTGCGGGACTTTATGATCGCGCAGCAATTGGGCTATGGCGATGTAGTCGGTGTTGTAGGCCTTCAAGTGGCCATCGGTATTGACGATGGTGTTGATCGACGCAATGGCCCGGGCCGAGGCATCCAGCTCATCGACCAGCGCAATGCAGGCCTCCTTGAAGGGCATGGACACGCCGCAGCCGCGAATGCCCAGGGCCCGGATACCGGTCACCGCCCCTGCCAGATCCTTGCTGCTGAACGCCTTGTAGTAAAAGTTCAGGCCCAGCTGCTCGTATAGATGATTATGAAAACGCAGTCCGAAATTCCCCGGCCGGCCCGACAGCGATATGCACAGTCGGGTGTCTTTATCCGGATTCATTTGCATGCTCATCTCCTTGCAGATTGCTTTCAGATCGACGGCACAAGCCGCGTGGGTAGTTTTGTTGGATCATATTGCTGCTGCCCGGGCTGAAACGTCTCAGCGCCGGGCAAACCTTACACAATATTTACCGAAGCGCTCCGCAGTTTTTTCAAAAAAGGCGGTCATAGAGTTATCCCCGCAATGTTTACGTGGCCCAGTGGCCAAAGTCGGGACTGAAACCAGAGGAATCGTCATGATGCGTACCATCCCCAAAGTAGCTTTGCTTATCGGCGCTTTGGCTGTCGCAGGCCAAGCCAGCGCCCATGGCGGTTGGGATGCCGGATCAGCCGTTGTCGGTGCAGTGGTCGGCGCTACCGTTGCAGGCTCGGTCATGGCTGCACAACAACCACGTCCGGTGTATATCCAGCAGCCGGTGTATGTCCAGCCGCAACCGATCTATTACCAGCCACGGCCGGTCTATGTCCCGGCGCCACAACCGGTCTATTACCAGGGCTACTATGGTCGCCCGCACCCGGTGTATTACGGCCCGCCCCGCGGCTACTACGGCCCGCCGCGCTGGTAAGCAGCGGGTTCACCGGCAGGCTTGTGAAGCTGGCGCCAGGTCTGATTAGATGTCATGGGTGTCGCGGCTGAGACAGCCTCATGCTGCGGGTTGCGGCATGATGGTCATCAGTCCGCTGCACCCGGACAGCCAACAAGAGCACTTTATAAAAACAAGGACGACCTGTATGCCTACACAAAACCCGCACCGCACCGCAGGCCTGTGCACTTCAAGCAAGGTCTATAACACCCTCACCGAGCT
This sequence comes from Pseudomonas sp. TMW22089, assembly GCF_022496645.1. NCBI lineage: Bacteria > Pseudomonadati > Pseudomonadota > Gammaproteobacteria > Pseudomonadales > Pseudomonadaceae > Pseudomonas > Pseudomonas sp. TMW22089. The sequence continues at coordinate 63,155 of NZ_SCFG01000018.1, read as the reverse complement.
CAAGCAGCTCGAAGGCCACCGCACTGCGAAACTCATGTCGCTGCTGGCCCAGCACCTTGTAAGCGAAGGGCTCATCAGCGATCAGCAAGTGATGCAGATGCTCGACCAGGTGGTTGATTAGACCCTGACCTCACTGGCATCAATGGCCACTATCACGCGCAATGATTATTTGCGCACCGGCACAGACCTTAAGCTAGCAACATTGTTTGCAGAGAGGTTTGTATGTCAAAAGTTCATGTCATGTCTGTCATCGGTAGCGCAGTACCGGCCCGGCTTCGAGCCGACGGCCTTCTGGCCTGCTGGTACCTGGTCAGTGACGGCGTTGCCGTCAGCGGTCCCTTCACTACGCGAGCTGCGGCCCAGATCAAAGCCACCAGCGAAACAGATAAAACAGCCCCATGCTTAACGCAACACTGAGCAGAACGTTGCGGCTCCAGAGCATCAGCCCTATCGCACACAGGCCGGCCAGCAGGTACGGATTGCCCGGCCCCAGGTCGAGGCCGTGATCTTTGACAAAAATGATCGGCCCGCAAATGGCTGTGAGCATCCCGGGCACCGCAAACCCGAGAAACTCCTTTACCCGCCGGTTCAGGCGAATCGGCAACCGCGGCTCCAGAAACAGGTAGCGGTTGAAAAACAGAATCAGGGTCATCCCCGCGATAATCATCCAGATCATGCGAAGTACTCCCCCAGCCGCTTGCACACATAGCCTGCAGCCATGCCCGCCAGCCCCGCCAATACAATCGCCGACTCCCACTGCCAGTGACTGAACAGCACCACGCTCAGCAGTGAGACCGCGACACAGATCACCGTCGGCACATTACGCACCACGGGTGTAATCAGGGCGATAAAAGTCGCGGCAATCGAGAACTCCAGCCCCAGTTGATCCAGCCCCGGAATGCTCTTGCCCAGTATTACCCCAAGCAGGGTAAAGAGGTTCCAGCCCAGGTACATGCACAGCCCGACACCCAATGCGTACCAGCGACTGAAGGTCTTCTGGTCATAGGGGCTGACCAGGGCGAAAAATTCGTCGGTCAGCAGAAACCCGAGCCCGAACCGCCACCTGACCGGCAGTGGCGACACCAGCGGGCGCAGATGCATCGCGTACAGCAAATGCTGCGAGGTCAGGAGCAAGGTGGTCAGCAGGATTGAAATCACACTGGCGCCGCCCTTGATCATGCCAATGGCCACCAACTGGGCCGCCCCGGCAAAAACAAACACCGACAGACCCTGACTCTGCAGCGGGGTCAATTGCGCATCAATTGCCGTCGAACCCGCCAGCAACCCCCAGGGCGCACACGCCAGGGTCAATGGAAGACAAGCAATCGCACCGCGGGTGAACGCGACGCGTGGAAGGGTCGTAGGCATCAAAAAACATCCCGGCAATAAGCAGTGGCAAAGGGTCGCAGCAGGGTGTTCCAAAGTATTGAACAATCTTGCTCTTTCGCCGGTCGCAACCTGTAGACGGCTCCAGGGTGCGTTTGACGAAAGGCAGTTCCTGGTCTTTAGTCAGCCGGCACAGACACGCCCGACACCCTGCGTCATCCCCATTTCCAGCCACCACGAGGAACCATCATGAAAGACCTGAAATCCGCCAAGGAAAGCAGAAAGGCCGATCTGCGGACACCTTCGGCGCTGAGCGATGAAGCCTGCATCAACATTGCGGCAGAAGTGAATGCCCTGCTGGCCGATACCTTTGCCATTTACATGAAAACCAAGAACTTCCACTGGCATATGTCAGGCCCGCACTTCCGTGACTTCCATCTGCTGCTGGACGAGCAGTCCGATCAGATTTTTGCCACCACCGACGCCATTGCCGAGCGCGTGCGCAAGCTGGGTCGCACCACTATCCGCTCGGTGGGTCACATCAAAAAACTCCAGCGCCTGCTGGACAACGACGCCGACTTCGTGACCCCGAGCGACATGCTGGCCGAGTTGCGCGAAGACAATATCCAGCTCGCCGCCTACATGCGCGAGACCCACGAAATGTGTTCTGAACTCGGCGACGTGGCGACCACCAGCCTGCTGGAAAACTGGATCGACGAGGCCGAACGCCGCGTCTGGTTCCTGTTTGAATCGTCGCGCACCAAGTAAGCCCGCACCGGCTAACAAAGCATGAAATATGTTTCACATTTCTGACTGGCAGCGAGCTGTATATTCGCCCTGCTCATTCAATGAACCCTTCGCCCGCACCCTCCCCCGCGGGCTTTTTTTTGCCGGTCAAACCCCTTGTTTGAACACCAGCGCTTTCAAACCGCACTCTGCATCGGCGTCCGGAAACTCAGGCGGGTTCTCCAGTCGCTGCACGAAACGCAAACTCGGCGCATCAAGGGTCACGCCGTCGATCAGGAAGTCAGAGCCGAAAGCCGGATCGTTCATGCACGCCAGCACCGTGCCGTTCTCAGTGAGCAACTCCGGCAGGCGCCGAACCACCCGCTGGTAATCCTTGGTCAGCAAAAAACTGCCCTTCTGGAAGGAAGGCGGATCAATGATCACCAAATCATAAGGGCCCATGCTTTTCACCTTGCCCCAGGACTTGAACAGCTCATGGCCAAGGAAGCTCACCTTGCTCATGTCATGGGCATTGAGACGGTGATTGTCGCGACCACGGCTCAATGCCGCACGGGACATATCGAGGTTGACCACATGCTGGGCGCCGCCTTCGATGGCGGCGACCGAGAAGCCGCAGGTGTAGGCAAACAGATTCAGGACCCGCTTGCCCTCGGCATTGGCCCGTACCCAGTCACGGCCGTAGCGCATATCAAGGAACAGGCCGTTGTTCTGCTTGCGGCCCAGGTCGACGCGGTAGCGCAAGCCACCTTCGGTCAGCGTCCACTCATCAATCGCTTCGCCGACCAGCCATTCGCTGTCACTGTTGAGTGTGTAGCGGTGCTGCATCACCAGCGTGTGCGCCCCGCTGGCTTGCCATACCGCCGATTGCGAGAGGTTCAGCAGCAGGTGCTTCAATGCCTCTAGCTGCGCCGGCTCAGGCTCTTTGAATAGCGAAACCAGGAGCACGCCCTGCAGCCAGTCCACCGTCAATTGCTCAAGTCCCGGCCAGCACCGTCCGCGCCCATGGAACAAACGCCGGGTTTCGTCGGGCGCAGTCTCCAAGGCAGTCAATAGGTGCAGGTGCAGGGTGCTTAACGCTTCAGGAGTCATCGGGCCGGCCGGTCAGTTTCAAGGGCCGGCATTTTACACAATTGCCGGTCTCTTAAGTGTCCCGGGCCAAAGCAAACGCCGGCCGGCCCCACTCGCGTTCAGCCAGCGCACAGCTTTGAGCTGCTACCCTCGCCCGCGGCAGCCGACCGGATCGACAAATTGCCCGGGCAGAGAAAGTCTACAAATAACGATTTACCTGAAATACATGCTCCAAGTCCCTGCGAAATCAGGCATTTCAACGATTATTGATCCATACTCACGAAATGTAACGATACGTTTCAAATAACCGTTACAGATCGGCACTTCCCAACCATCCTTGAGTCATTCTGCGTGAAAATTCATCTTTCGATTCTGAGCCTATTTTTAGTTCTTACAGGCACCGCCGCCCCTTCGATCGCCGCAGCGAACGAAGCCACTTCGGCTCCAAGGGATACGTCACAACTGCACATCGCTTCAGGCAGCGCGATGCTGGTCGACCTGCAGACCAACAAAATCATTTACTCCAGCAACCCTGATGTCATTGTCCCCATTGCGTCGGTCAGCAAGCTGATGACCGCCATGGTGGTACTCGACGCCAAGCAGTCGATGGATGAGTACATCTCGGTCAACATCAGCGACACCCCGGAAATGAAAGGCGTGTTCTCCCGGGTCAAGCTGGGCAGCGAACTGTCGCGCCATGAAATGATGCTGATCACCCTGATGTCTTCGGAAAACCGTGCCGCCGCCAGCCTGGCGCATCATTATCCGGGCGGTTATGTGGCGTTTATCGCGGCGATGAATGCCAAGGCCAAAAGCCTGGGCATGATGAGCACCCATTACGTCGAGCCCACCGGCCTGTCGGTGCGCAACGTGTCCACTGCCCGGGACCTGAGCAAGTTGCTGGCCGCAGCGCGGCATTACCCGATGCTGACCCAGTTGAGCACCACCAAAGAAAAGACCGTGGCGTTCCGCAAACCCAACTACACCCTGGGTTTTCACAACACCGACCATCTGGTCAATAAAGACAAATGGAACATCAAGCTGACCAAAACCGGTTTCACCAATCAGGCCGGACACTGCCTGGTACTGGTCACGGAAATGGGTAATCGCCCGGTTTCGCTGGTGATTCTCGATGCCTTCGGCAAATACACCCACTTTGCCGATGCCGGCCGTATTCGCAACTGGGTAGAAACCGGCAAGAGCGGCAGCGTGCCTGATATAGCCCTGCGCTACAAAGCCGAGAAAAATCTCAAGCACTACCAGGGCACAGCGAATCAGGCCGCAAAGTAATGCGTGACAACCAGGCCCGTCTCCCCGGGCCCGGCTCAGGATTTATTCAATGTTTGCTGACCCAGGTACAGGGTCCGATGGGCATCGAGCCGCAAACTTGCGACAGAGCCGTGATATTCAGGACTGTATACCCGGCCCCGACTGGAGCCGAGTGACAACCAAAGCAGGCACCTGCCCCGGGGAGAGGGTCGGAACAAATGCCTGCGTACCACTCTTCAAGGGCGCCCAAAGCAAGAGACCCCGCCTTAAAGACGGGGTCCCGGGCTGGCGCTTGCTCAAATCAGTTGTTCAGAGCAGCCTGCCGATCCCCGTTGATAGGGATGCGTTTGGCTTTCGCCTCTTCGGGCACGACCCGCTGCAGGTCGATGCTGAGCAAACCATTGTTCAGGTTTGCGCCCTTGATCTCGATATGGTCATCGAGACGGAAGGACAGCTTGAATGCCCTTTGGGCGATGCCCTGATGCAAGAAGGTAACGCCTTCTTCGCTGGTGCTTTCACGTTTGCTGCCGCTCACGGTCAGCACACCTTTCTCTACTTGCAGGTCCAGATCATCTTGCTGGAACCCCGCCGTTGCCACCACGATGCGATAGCTGTCTTCACCACGTTTTTCAACGTTGTAAGGTGGGTACCCGCCACTGGAATCATTGCGTAATGCGGTTTCAAACAAATCACTAAAACGGTCAAAGCCGACAGAATTACGGAACAGAGGCGCCATGGAAAGTGCAGTGCTCATAATTTCATCCTCCTGATTTCAGCGAGATTGGTTTACGCGACCCGCTTTCGGCATCGCGTACCCCATAGATAGGGACCGCCAAACGCATTTCAAGGGTTTTTTTTGAATTTTTTTTTGCCGTGTCAGGCAGCGTCCGAAGACGGGTTATTGACCAGATGCCTGACCTTTTCACAATCGGTTTCGCGGCGCATGGCATTGAACAGCACCATGGCTTCGGGGTAATTGCGGGTCAGCATGGCCAGCCATTGCTTAAGCCGCCCAGGGGCGGAACGCGGGGTCAACTGAGCCTCGGCCTGGGCCCAAAAGTCGCGAATCATGGGCTGCAGGTCGGCCCAGGTCATTTCGACCACCTCTTCACCGGCTTTTGCAGCAGCAATTTGCCGGGCCAGGTCGGGACGCGATACCAGTCCGCGACCGAGCATGATGTCCTCGGCCCCGCTGATTTCGCGGCAGCGGCGCCAGTCTTCAACCGACCAGATATCGCCATTGGCAAACACCGGCACCTTGACCGCGTCTTGCACCTGGGCAATGTATTCCCAGTGCGCTGGCGGCTTGTAGCCATCCATCTTGGTCCGGGCATGCACCACGATCTGGCTGGCGCCCCCTTCGGCCAGGGCAATCGCGCACTCATTGGCACTGTCAGGCGTATCGAAGCCCAGCCGCATCTTGGCCGTGACCGGGATATGCGCTGGCACCGTGCGCCGCACCTGCAACAAAATCGCATGTAGCAATTCGGGCTCTTTGAGCAATACTGCTCCGCCCCGGGACTTGTTCACGGTTTTGGCCGGGCAGCCGAAATTGAGGTCAATCACCCCTGATCCCAACTCACAGGCCAATGCCGCGTTATCCGCCAGACAGGCCGGATCAGAACCCAAAAGCTGCACACGCAGCGGCACGCCGGCGCGGGTTTTGGCGCCGTGCTGGAGTTCGGGGGCGAACTTGTGAAAGTACGCCTCTGGCAATACACGTTCGGTGACCCGGATAAATTCGGTGACGCACCAATCAATACCGCCGGTGCGGGTCAGGACATCACGCAGGATGTTGTCGACCAACCCCTCCATCGGCGCCAAAGCAATTTGCATGGGTGACTCTCATAAAAAACGTGCGGCAGTTTACGGGGTTCCGGGGCCAACGGGTATCAGGCTGTCGCCCTTGTCAGGCCGTTACGACCGCCGGGCCATAACCTTCCAGAAACTCGGGCGGCAGGCGCTTGGCCTTGCCGGTAGACAGTTCGATGCAGACAAAGGTGGTTTGTGCGCGCAGCAGGGTTACGCCGTCGCAAGGGCGCACCAGCTGAAAGTGCCGGGTCATGCGCAGGCGCTTGTCACAATCGACAATCCAGGTTGCCAGTTGCAACTCGTCACCTTCATAGGCGCTGGCCAGATAATCGATCTCATGGCGGGCCACGGCCATTGCCCGGTCGAGGCGACGATAGGCACTCAGGTCCAGCCCCAGACGCTGCGAATGCCGCCAGGCACAACGTTCCAGCCACACCACATAGGCAGCGTTATTGGCATGGCCAAACCCGTCAATATCGTCGGCCTGCACTTGCAGATCAATGATGAATGGCGTTGCCAGATCCCAACTCATGCCGTTTCTCCATACGCGAATGAAGGCCGCAGTGTAACGCACCCGGTCAGCACGAAGGCGCGGGCGGATACAGACGAAGGGAAAAGGTCGGAGTTTTGCCAAATCGCAGACAAACAAAAGGGCCATTCAATAACCGAATGACCCTTATAAATCCCGCAGAGCGGGTAATCGTGGCGTCCCCTAGGGGACTCGAACCCCTGTTACCGCCGTGAAAGGGCGGTGTCCTAGGCCACTAGACGAAGGGGACACAAACCCTTCTAACAGTGATCACTGCTGAGCAGTGATCGATTCAAGGCCGGTGTGGCCAGACCTTGAACTGTAAATTGGTGGAGCTAAACGGGATCGAACCGTTGACCTCCTGCATGCCATGCAGGCGCTCTCCCAGCTGAGCTATAGCCCCGATTTATCGCCTGGCGGCGGAGCAACACTTGCGTGATGCTTCTGTAAAACTGGCGTCCCCTAGGGGACTCGAACCCCTGTTACCGCCGTGAAAGGGCGGTGTCCTAGGCCACTAGACGAAGGGGACACAAACCTTCTAACACTGATCAGCGCTGAGTGCTGATCGATTCAATGCCGGTGTGGCCAGGCATTGAACTGTAAATTTGGTGGAGCTAAACGGGATCGAACCGTTGACCTCCTGCATGCCATGCAGGCGCTCTCCCAGCTGAGCTATAGCCCCAGACAGTCACTGTTACGTGTTGCTGTGTGGACGGGGCGCATATTAAGACTGGATGGGTAGGCTGTCAAACTTATTTTCAAACTTTTTTAAAAAAATTTGCCGTGAGAACAACCACTTACCCTTCTACCCCCGAAAACACGGCTCCTGAGAGTAAAACTTGTAGTCGCTGCCCCAGGCTGCGGTGGGTCAGCAGGACCACCACAGCACCGGAGGCTGCTGCGCAACCCGTCGCAGCCTGCGGCAGCCACCACAGATAACCCAGGATCAGCCAATCGCGTTAAACAGCTTTTCCCACTCTTTGTTTTCTTTCTTCGACACGCCGCCCAGCAGATCCAGCGCCTGGCGCAGACGGAAACGGGTCAGGTCCGGTCCCAGGATCTCCATGGCATCCAGTACCGACACCGAGCTGGCCTGGCCAGTGATCGAAGCGAACATCAGCGGCATCGCATCGCGCAGCTTCAGCCCCAGAGACTCGACCACCGCTTGAATACAGCCGGTAATCGGGTCTTTTTCCCACTGACGCAGGCTTTCGAGCTTCCACAGAATCAATTGCATCAACTGGCGCACTTGTTCGTTGGACAGCTTCTTGTGCTCAAACAGCTTGGCATCCAGCTGCAGGCCACCGGCGAAGAAGAACCCGGCCAATGGTGCGATCTGGCTGAAGGTTTCAACACGACCCTGCACCAGCGGCGCGATCTTCATCATGTACTCAGGATTCAACGCCCATTGCTGAACGCGGCTGGCAAACTCTTCCAGCGGCAGATCGCGCAACCACTGACCGTTGAGCCAGGACAGCTTCTCGACATCGAAGATCGGCCCGCCCAGCGAGACCCGGGACAGATCGAAGTTATCGACCATTTCCTGCAGCGAAAACTTCTCGCGCTCGTCCGGCATCGACCAGCCCATACGGCCCAGATAGTTGAGCATCGCTTCAGGCATGAAACCCATGCGCTCGTAGAACGTCACCGAAGTCGGGTTCTTGCGCTTGGACAGCTTGCTCTTGTCCGGGTTACGCAGCAGCGGCATGTAGCACAACTGCGGTTGCTCCCAGCCAAAGTACTCGTACAGCAGGATCAGCTTGGGAGCCGACGGCAGCCATTCTTCACCACGCAGCACGTGGGTGATGCCCATCAGGTGGTCATCCACCACGTTGGCCAGGAAGTACGTCGGCAGACCGTCGGTCTTCATCAGTACTTGCATGTCCATGCGATCCCACGGGATCTCGACGTCACCGCGCAGCAGGTCCGGAACCACGCATACACCTTCAGTCGGCACCTTCATGCGGATTACATGGGGTTCGCCGGCAGCCAGGCGGCTGGCCACTTCTTCTTTGGACAACAGCAACGCACGACCGTCGTAGCGCGGGGTTTCACCCTTGGCCATTTGCTCGGCGCGCATCTGGTCCAGTTCTTCGCTGGTGCAGAAGCACGGAAATGCGTGCCCCATGTCCACCAGCTGCTGGGTGTACTTCTGGTAGATCTCGCTGCGCTCGCTCTGCCGGTAAGGACCGTGGGGGCCGCCAACATCCGGGCCTTCGCTCCAGGTGATACCCAGCCAGCGCAAGGCGTCGTAGATCTGCTGCTCGGACTCGCGGGTCGAACGCAACTGGTCGGTATCTTCGATCCGCAGGATGAACTCGCCGCCATGCTGCTTGGCAAAGCAGTAGTTGAACAAAGCGATGTAAGCGGTGCCGACGTGGGGGTCGCCGGTAGGCGATGGCGCAATGCGCGTGCGAACGGTGGTCATGGGCGGTCTCGAAGTAGAGATAAAACAAAGGGCGAATGGTAACAGGCCGACCCTGCCCGGCTCCAGCGCGGGACTGACCGGTGACGCCACAGGGCGGAAAAAAGCGCGAATAGAGCCTTTGTATCGAATTGATACGGGGAAACCCCACCGGCAGGGGTGCTAATCTCGGCCCATCCTCGATCCCCCTGACTGGAGACGCCCAATGTCCCGAGTAGTACTGGTGCTGGTTGAAACGGTTAACGATTACCTGCCATTGCTCGAAAGCGAAGGTTTTGAGCTGATCCTTGCCCCCACTCCCCTCAGCCGCGCCGAAGCCATTGCCAGCCATGGGGCACGCATCGACGCAGTGCTGACCCGCGGCCCCCTGGGCTTGTCTGGCGAAGAGATGGCCGCCCTGCCCTTGCTCAAGATCATCTGCGTGATCGGCGCCGGCTATGAGCAAGTGGACTTGCAGGCTGCCAGTAACCGGGGAATCACCGTGACCAACGGCGCCGGGGCCAACGCCTCGTCGGTGGCCGACCATGCCATGGCGCTCCTGCTGTCACTGGTACGCGGCATCCCCCAGGCCGATGCCGGCATCCGTCGTGGCGAATGGAACAAACTGCGCTTGCCGTCCCTCGCCGGCAAGCGCATGGGCATCCTGGGGCTGGGCGCCGTAGGGCAAGCCATCGCCAAACGCGCCGCCAACGGTTTTGACATGAGTGTCAGCTACCACAACCGCCAGCCCCGCCCCGACACACCCTACACCTGGTGCGCCAGCCTGACCGAACTGGCCGGCGCCGTGGACTTCCTGATAGTGGCCACTCCGGGCGGCAGCGACACTCGGCATCTGGTCAACGGCCCGGTGCTCGATGCCCTGGGACCCGACGGCTACCTGATCAATATTTCCCGCGCCAGTGTCGTAGACACCGATGCCCTGATCGCTGCGCTGAGCAGCGGCCAAATTGCCGGGGCCGGGCTCGATGTATTCGATCACGAACCCCAGGTCCCGGATGCGTTCAAGACCTTGGGCAATGTGGTGATGACCCCGCACATGGGCGGTCAATCGCCAGAAGCGGCTAAAGGCACAGTGCAGATGGTCGTTAACAACCTGGTGGCATTTTTTTCCGGGCAACCGGTACTGACGCCCGTGGGCTTGCCCGCGCCTCTTTGACCATGACAGCGGAGCCCGCGCTTGAAATTCAGCCTGCCGAAAATCGCCACTGCGCCCTTCTGCCCTCCCGAGGTCAGCGGCAGCGTTCCCGTGGATGCCAGGGCGCCATTCTGGAAACGCGCATTGCGCTTTGCCGGCCCCGGGCTGCTGATCAGCATTGGCTACATGGACCCGGGCAACTGGGCCACCGCCATCGAGGCGGGCTCGCGTTACGGCTACAACTTGCTGTTCGTGGTCCTGCTGGCCAGCCTTGCAGGCATGGCGGTGCAGTGCCTGTGTTCACGGCTGGGCATCGCCACCGGCCGCGACCTGGCGCAACTGTGCCGCGAGCGCTATAGCAAGCGCTCGGCACGGGCCCAGTGGGTACTGGCAGAAATTTCAATCATCGCCACCGATCTGGCCGAAGTGCTCGGCTGTGCACTGGCCTTCCATTTACTGCTGGGCTGTTCGATGACCTTCGGCATCGCCCTCACCGCCTTCGACACCCTGTTGATCCTGGCCCTGCAAGGCAAAGGCTTCCGCCGCCTGGAAGCGATCATGCTGGCATTGGTGCTGACCATAGGCATGTGCTTTTTTGTCGAACTGCTGCTGATCAAACCTTACTGGCCGGACGTTTTCGAAGGTTTCAAACCGTCCCTGTCAGCGATCAGCGAGGCGGCACCGCTGTACATTGCGATCGGCATCATTGGCGCCACCGTCATGCCGCACAACCTGTACCTGCACAGTTCCATCGTGCAGACCCGCCTGACGGGCACCGATTACGCCAGCAAACTGGACGCCGTGCGCCTGTCGCGCATCGACACCATCGGCTCACTGGCCCTGGCGCTGCTGGTCAACGCCGCGATTCTGATCCTGGCCGCAGCGGCCTTTCACCAAACCGGCCACAGCGACGTGGTCGAGATCCAGGACGCCTACCGCATGCTCGACCCACTGGTGGGCGGCGCCATGGCCAGTGTCCTGTTCGGCGTGGCACTGCTGGCCTCCGGGCAAAGCTCGACCTTCACCGGCACCATCGCCGGCCAGGTCATCATGGAAGGGTATCTGGACTTGCGGATTCCCTGCTGGCAGCGCCGTTTGATCACCCGTGGCCTGGCACTGATCCCGGCATTTCTCGGGGTCTGGCTGATGGGGGACGACGCCGTTGGCAAACTGCTGATCCTCAGCCAGGTGGTACTCAGCCTGCAATTGCCGTTTGCCCTGTACCCGCTGATCCGCATGACCGGCGACGAGAAACTCATGGGGCCGTTCACCAACCGCCTGCCGACCCGGCTGCTGGCCTGGTTCCTGTTTGCCGTGATCAGTTGCGCCAATATCTGGCTGATCGCGCAGCTCAGCTTCGGGGCTTGAACAGCCCTCCTGCATCGCTGGCCAGTCTGCGATGCAGGCCACTCGATATCAGCCTTTAAATTGAGCGCAACACGGGTCGTTCTATCTAATGACTCCTGTTTATTTAGGCGCTGCCATGTCCGTTTCCACCACGCTGGTGCAATCCCTGCGTAAACGACTCAGTAAACCCGCCGGTTACCAGCTGTTCGATATCCGGCTCAAGTACAGCATTGCCTTGAGCCCTTCGCTCAAGCGCTTTGTGTTCAGCGGCAGCGATGTGGGGTTGATGCGCACGCTGGGGCCGGATCAACGGGTCAAGCTGTTTTTCCCGAGCGCCAATGGCACGCCCCCCAACCTGCCCAGACATGGCGACTGGCAAGCCGCACGGCGCCAAGCGAGTGCGCAGTGCGCTACACCAATGCGCACCTACACCATTCGCAATCTGCGCCCGGAAACCTGCGAGCTGGACATCGACTTCGTCCTGCACGGCGAAACCGGTCCCGCCTCGCGCTGGGCCACCCATGCAACACCCGGCGACCGCCTGCAAATCGTTGCTCCCAATGGAGCCTATGCCGCCGACCCCGGCGGTTATGAATGGCAGCCCCCAGAAGGCGTGCGCCAAGTGCTGTTGATCGGCGACGAAACCGCCTTGCCGGCGATTACCGGAATTCTCGAACAACTCGCCCTGAACCCGGACCCGCCCAAGGTGCAAGCCTTTATCGAGGTTCCCCAGGAGTCGGACTGCCAGCCCCTGTTGTGCGGCGCAAAGGCCAAAATCCACTGGCTGCCCCGCGCCAGCCTCGGCAAGCAGCACGGCGACGGCATGACCCTGGCTGCCCGCGAACTGGCCAGTTTGCCGCTGATCAGAACAAAACCCGGGGGCGAACTCGAAGAGCCCGACCTGACCACCCAGCTCCTGTGGGAACGGGCCAGCGCCAAACAGAGCGAGTTTTATGCCTGGGTCGCCGGTGAATCGGCAGCAGTGATGACGATCCGGCGGTTTTTCATTAATCAATGCGGGCTGGATCGCAAAAGCCTGACCTTGATGGGGTACTGGAAACTCGGACGCTCCCTGGAGTAACCCCCAAACACCTGTAGGAGCGAGCTTGCTCACGAGCTCTTCAGTGGCATTTACACGGCTCGCGAGCAAGCTCGCTGCTACAGGAAGAGGCCGGAGAAATAATTTATTACAACTCGGGGTTCGGGTTTTCCGCGGCTCATCCGTCCTACATGGATAAGCAATCGCTTCTCAATAGCGATCAAGTACCCGCCCAGCTGCGAGTTAGTCGTTTCCCATGTCCAAAAAATCCCGTTCAAAGCTCTGGTTCCTGGTCCACAGTTGGCTAACCCTGCCCATCTGGTTTTTTGTCCTGATTGTCTGTGTCACCGGCACCCTGGCCGTAGTCAGCCAGGAGATAGTGTGGCTGGCCACCCCTGAAGCCCGCGCCAGCCAACCGTCAGATGATGCGCCGCTGCTCACTTACGAGCAGATACTGAGCGCGATTCACCAGGCCGAACCGAAACTGGCAGTGCAGTCCATCAGCCGTCCCGATGAATCGCATTTCGCACTGGTGGCCGACGTGGTCTACCCGGACGGTCGCTCGCCTTCGCTGTACATCAACCCGTACACCGGCGCCATCCAGGGCGAAAGCCCGAGTTTCAACTTCAAACAATTCACCCGGGCCCTGCACGGCTGGTGGCTGGTGCCCTTTACCAATGGCTACAGCTGGGGCTGGTACCTGGTGTCGTTTCTCGGCCTGCCATTGCTGGCATCGCTGGTGACCGGGCTGGTGGTCTACAAGAAGTTCTGGAAAGGTTTTTTCAAACCCAATCTGCGCTTCAAACATGGGGCACGGATTTTCTGGGGCGACTTCCATCGCCTGTGCGGCGTCTGGTCGATCTGGTTTATTGCAGTGATTTCCATCACCGGCCTGTGGTTTCTGATTCAGGCCTTTCTGTTTGATAACCAGATCTCCATCTCCACGGAAGGCATCCCCCCCGTGGTGGCGCGCCAGGATGTGCCAATCATGGCCAACGGTCAGCCCGCACCGCAGATCAGCCTCGACCAGGCAGTGAAGATTGCCGCCGAAAAAATTCCCGGCTTCGAAGCCAGCTTTGTCAGCTTGCCGGGCAATGCCTACGGCCATATTGAAGTGGGCGGCCCGGGCTGGTATCCGCTGCTGTTCCAGACCGCCGAAATCAACCCGTACAACGGCGCGATTGAAGGCTCGCGGATGATCGCCGACCGCTCCGGCCTGGAACTGGTAACCGAGTCGATGCGGCCGCTGCACACCGGCGACTTCGGCGGCCTGTGGGTCAAACTGATCTGGTTCTTCTTCGGCCTGGTGCTGAGCATGATGGTGTTGAGCGGCCTGCTGATCTGGACCAAACGGACCGCACTGGCCACCGCCAACGCCCTTAAACGCAGCCATAAATCCCCGCGCCCGGCAGCAAGCCTGGCCGCCAGCCCCCATAAAAAACAACCCGCAGAGGCCAATGCATGAGCAAGACAGTGACTGCACAGCCCCCTTCCACCCTGAGCCGGCTGTGGCACAAATGGCGCTTTCACATAAACATCCTGCTGCTGTTGGTGCCGCTGGGGTTTATGCCCAAATACTTTGCCGATGCGTCGCTGTTCCGGGGTGACAGCGGCCTGGGCGAGCGTGACGTGGGCACGGTGCAGGTAGGGCCGTGGAGCCTGCAACTGGCTGAACTGCGCAATGAAGGCCCGCGCCCCGATGGCCCGGCAGGCTACATGAAGAGCTTTAACGCGGCGCTGAGCGACAGCTCCATCGATCAGGTCAAGGCTGCTTACCTGCGCATTGGCAAGCCGCGCAGCCTGCGGGCCGCCGGGGTGATTTTCTTCGGTACGCCGTATCGCATGGGCGCCACGCTGCCGATCCCCGAGCGGACCAGGGCCGACGCCGAGCTGTGGATCACCCTTGAAGGGTGGGACGGCTCGATGCATCAGGCATCCATTCCCCTGAGTCAGGCTTCCCCGGCAACCATGGCCTGGCTGGCCCAACGAGGTGCTAAACAATGAATTCGCGACTGTTCATACGCCCGGCCATGACAGCCGGGCTCCTGGCTTTGCTGGGCCTCAGCGGCCAGGCCCTGGCCCACAACCCGATGTGCGAGTGCAAAAGCGTCGAAGACGGGCAAATCCGCTGTACCGGCGGGTTTTCCGATGGCAGCGGCGCGCCGGGAGTGACCCTGGATGTGATCGGCTACGACGAGACCATCCTGGTACCGGGCAAGCTGGGGCCGGACTCGAGCATGACCTTCAAGCGCCCGGATGCCGAGTTTTACGTGCTGTTCGACGCGGGACCCGGGCACATCGTTGAAATCGATCAAGCCGATATCGAGACCCCATGACTACTCAAGTCGTACGCCCCGAAGGGGCCGGGCATGAAACCCTGTATGTGTTGCTCTTGTGCCTGCTGATTCTGGTCGTGGCCGGCTCAGTGGTGGCCTGGCGTCATGAATCCCTGGAAGTGACTGCAGTGGCCGCCCACCAGCTGGATGCGCGGCGGGATCTGAACGCCGCCGAACAGGGCATCTACGCCGACCTGCGAGTGACCCTGGACGAGATTCTGCTGCTCAGTGAAGAGTCCGGCGCCCTGGCACAACCCGAGCAACTGGGCGCAGAAGGCTTTGCGCCCTTTGCCATCGATGCCAGCTCCGTCAGCCGGGGCAGCCACGCCTGGCAATTGCTGGGGGATAAAGCCTATCTGGGCATCAGTCCCGACCCTGGGGTGGCGGGCTCGTTTTTGCTGCGTATAGGCACCGATCCGGATGTGTGGCTAAACCGCAATCCCGGCGCCAGCGCCCCGACCGACTTCAGCGATGCCGCCCTGAACCGCAGCGGCTGGCAGCAAGTGATCGCGCAGTTCGATGCCGGGGTTACTCGCCAGCATCGGCACTGAACCCACCGTTTTACCTGAGGCTTGTCATGTCCATTGCATCTGTTTTGCGCCGCCGCAGCCTGCTGCTGGCCGGCCTGTTGGCCTTTTGCATTACCCCCCTGGCAGCTGCCGACGCCCCGCTGGCCAAACCGCTGCGCATCGGCATCACCCTGCATCCCTACTACAGCTACGTGGCCAATATCGTCGGCGACAAGGCCGAAGTGGTGCCGCTGATTCCCGCCGGTTTCAACCCCCATGCCTACGAGCCCCGGGCCGAAGACATCAAACGCATCGGCACACTGGATGTGATTGTGCTCAATGGCGTGGGGCATGACGACTTCGCCGACCGCATGATTGCAGCCAGCGAAAAACCCCAGATCGCGGTCATCGAAGCCAACCAGAATGTGCCGCTGCTGGCCGCCACCGGCAACGCTGCGCGAGGCGCAGGCAAGGTGGTCAACCCCCACACCTTCCTCTCGATCAGCGCCTCGATTGCCCAGGTCAATAACATCGCCCGCGAACTGGGCAAGCTCGACCCGGCCAACGCCAAAACCTACACCGCCAATGCCCGCGCCTACGGCAAACGCCTGCGCCAGATGCGCGCTGACGCACTGGCCAAGCTGACCGAGGCACCCAACGCTGACTTGCGGGTGGCCACGGTGCACGCCGCCTATGACTACCTGCTGCGCGAATTCGGCCTTGAAGTCACCGCCGTGGTCGAACCGGCGCACGGCATCGAGCCAAGCCCCAGCCAACTGAAGAAAACCATCGATCAACTGCGGGAGCTGGATGTGAAAGTGATCTTCTCCGAGATGGATTTCCCGTCCAGCTATGTCGACACCATTCAACGCGAGTCCGGGGTCAGGCTGTACCCGCTGTCGCATATTTCCTATGGCGACTACAGCGCCGACAAGTACGAAAAAGAAATGACCGGCAACCTCGACACCGTGGTCAGGGCCATCCAGGAGGCCGGAGCATGAGTGCCGCCGAACACCTGAGTGTTACCGCCAGCGGGCCCGGAATCGAGTTTGATCAAGTGTCCCTGACCCTGGGGCGCACCCTGATCCTCGACCACGTCAGCTTCAGCATTCGCCCCGCCAGCGTGCATGCACTGGTCGGCCCCAACGGCGGTGGCAAAAGCTCACTGATCAAAACCCTGCTCGGGCAAATGCCGCACCAGGGCCGCCTGGGCCTGAACTGGCCCGGTGAGCCGGGGCTGATCGGCTACGTGCCCCAGGCACTGGAGTTTGATCGCGGCTTGCCGATGACCGTCGACGACTTTATGGCTGCCATGTGCCAGCGGCGCCCGGCCTTTATGGGACTGTCGCCCAAGGTCGCTCCGGCCATTGGCGAGGCACTGGAGCGAGTGGGCATGCAGGACAAGCGCAAGCGGCGCATGGGCGCGTTGTCCGGTGGTGAGCGCCAGCGCGTGTTGTTGGCCCAGGGGCTGATTCCGGCCCCGCAACTGCTGGTTCTGGATGAACCGATGTCGGCCCTGGATGAAGCCGGGGCCCAGGTCTTTGAACGCTTGCTGGCGCACTGGCGCGCCAGCGGGGTGACGGTGCTGTGGATCGAGCACGACCTGGCGGCCGTCAAGCGTCTGGCCGATCGCGTCACCGGGCTTAATCGCCAGGTGCTGTTCGATGGCCCACCGGAACAAACCCTCAGCCCGGAGCGCTTGCTGAGCCTGTTTTCGACCCATCCGGCAACCCGCGGGAGCACCCTTTGATGAGCTACGAAGCATTCCGTGTGATGGTTCAGGGCTGGGCTTCGGCCGGGTATCTGCCAGAGGTTCTGGCCTACGGTTTTGTGGTCAACGCCGTGCTTGCCGGGTTGCTGATCGGCCCGGTGCTGGGCGGCCTCGGTACGCTGGTGGTGGTCAAGCGTTTCGCCTTTTTCTCCGAAGCCGTAGGCCATGCTGCGCTGACGGGGGTGGCCATCGGCATATTGCTCGGCGAACCCTATACCGGCCCTTATGGCAGCCTGTTCGGCTATTGCCTGCTGTTCGGCATTTCACTCAATTACCTGCGCAACCGCACCGGCCTGGCCCCCGACACGCTGATCGGGGTGTTCCTCTCGGTGTCCCTGGCACTGGGTGCCAGCCTGCTGCTGATTCTGGCGGGCAAGATCAACGTGCACATCCTCGAAAACGTGTTGTTTGGCTCGGTATTGACGGTCAACGGCAACGACCTGCTGGTGCTGGCCATAGTCGGCGCGCTGGTTCTTGGCCTGAGTCTGACGCTGTACAACCGCATCATGCTCGCCAGTTTCAACCCGCAACTGGCTGCCGTGCGCGGGGTGGCGGTCAAGACCCTGGACTATCTGTTCGTGATTCTTGTGACCCTGATTACCGTCGCGGCGGTCAAGGTGATCGGGGCCATTCTGGTAGGCGCCCTGCTGGTGATTCCGGCGGCGGCGGCACGCTTGCTCAGCCAGTCACTGAAAGGCTTTTTCTGGATTTCGGTGTTGATCGCAACCCTCAGTACCTTGTGCGGCATCTTGCTGCCCATCGTGTTCGACCTGCCCATTCCGTCCGGCGCCGCGATCATTCTGGTGGCCGGTATTGCTTTCGCCCTGGCAGCCATCGCCCGTGGCGTGGTACCCAGCCTGAAAGGGAATATTGGATAAATGTCTAGCCTACGCAAACTGACTCTGGCACTGGCCATCACCGGCCTGCTCAGCACCCCGCTGCAGGCGGCCGACACGAGCGGCGCGCCGCTGCGAATCCTCGCCAGCCTGCCGATTACCTACGGGCTGGGCCAACTGCTGGTCAAGGACAGCAACATCGCCCTGGAACGGGCGGCGGCGGCCAACTTGCCCGGCAGTCGCCAAAGCGCTTACTTCAGCGGTCGCGGCGCATCGGCCCTGCACCAGCTGGCGCTCAATGCCGATGCGGTGATCGGTCTGCGCTCGGTGTGGAGCGACGACCCGCTCTACCCCATGGCGCGGCGCAGCAATATCCGCATCGTTGAGGTCGACGCCGCCCGCCCGGTGGATGGCAGCCTGCCAGGCATCGCCCTGCAGCCGGGCAACCACCCCGACGGGCTGAACAGTCAGCCCTGGCTGGCCAGTAACAATATGGGACGAATGGCTGACGTGATCGCGGCAGACCTGGTGCGCCTGGCGCCGTCCGCCAAAGGGCAAATTGAAGCCAATCTGGCGAGCCTCAAACAGCGTCTGCTCAAACTCAGCGCCGATAGCGAAGCCAGACTGGCCGGGGCCGACAACTTGAGCGTGGTGAGCTTGTCGGACCGCCTGGACTACTTGATTGGCGGGCTCAACCTGGAGCGTGTCGAGGTACACCACAAAGGCGATGAGCCATGGACGCCCGAGGCACTCAAGGCCTTGAGCCAGACCCTTGAGGACAATGACGTAGCCCTGGTACTGGACCACCGCCCGGCGTCCGCAGCGTTGCAGGCTGCGGTGACCGAAGGCGGCAGTGAACTGGTGGTGGTCAGCGCCGATGGCGCCGATCCAGTGGCGGAACTGCAAGGCAACATCGACGCAATTGTGAAAGTACTGACAACAACTACAGACTAGCGGTCCTGGGTCAGCATCTTGTTGCGCCGTACTGAGCGGTAGGCCAGGCCCAGTACCACAAACCATACCGGTACCATATACAGCGCCTGCCGGGTGTCGTCCTCAAGGGCCAGCAGTACCAGGATGAAGACAAAGAAGGTCAGGCAAACCCAGACCATCAACTTGCCGCCCGGCATTTTGTAGCGCGATGCCTGGTGCAGGTGATCGCTTTTTTTGCGGTACGCCAGGTAGGACAGCAGGATCATGGTCCAGACAAACATGAACAGGGTCGCCGAGACGGTGGTGATCAAGGTGAACGCGTCCATCAGGTTCGGCACCAGATAGATCACCAGCGCACCCGCCAGCAAACAGATGCAGGAAAAGATCAGACCGTTGGAGGGCACTGCCCGTCGGGAAAGATTTTTAAACTTGCTCGGCGCTTCGCCCTCCAGCGCCAGGCCGAACAGCATGCGACTGGTGGAGAACACCCCGCTGTTGGCCGATGAAGCCGCAGAGGTCAGTACCACAAAGTTGATGATGCCAGCGGCTGCAGGCAGGCCGGCGAGCATGAAGAGTTCGACGAAGGGGCTTTTGTTGGCGACCACATCGCGCCAGGGGGTAACGGCCAGGATCGCAATCAGCGCGAACACATAAAACATGATGATGCGCAGCGGAATTGAGTTGATCGCCCGTGGCAGGTTGCGTTCAGGGTTCTTGGTTTCGGCGGCAGTTGTACCCACCAGCTCGATACCGACAAAAGCAAAGACTGCAATCTGAAACCCGGCAAAAAAGCCCATCAGGCCATGGGGGAACATGCCGCCGTCATTCCACAGGTTGGCCACCGAGGCGGTGTTGCCGGTCGGCGACTGGAAAGCGGTAACCACCATGTACAGGCCGGTGCAGACCAGCGCGCAAATGGCCACGATCTTGATCATGGCAAACCAGAACTCCAGTTCACCGAACATTTTCACCGTGATCAAATTCAACGACAGCAGCAGCGCCACGCAAGCGATGGCCGGTAACCACAGCGGTATGTCCGGGAACCAGAACTGGGTATAGCCGGAAATCGCAATCACATCGGCAATGCCTGTCACGATCCAGCAAAACCAGTATGTCCAGCCGGTGAAATAGCCGGCCCTGGGGCCCAGCAGGTCGGCCGAAAAATCAATGAAGGACTTGTAATTGAGGTTGGATAGCAGCAGTTCGCCCATGGCGCGCATGACGAAAAACAGCATGAAGCCGATGATCATATAAACAAAAATGATCGAGGGGCCGGCCAGGCTGATGGTTTTACCCGAGCCCATGAACAGGCCGGTGCCGATGGCACCGCCAATGGCGATCAGTTGGATATGACGATTGGACAGACTGCGTTTGAGTTCAGGCTCCTCCCCGTCCGGTCGGTGATTCAGCGTTGAATCCTTCATTGTTTTTCTACCTTGAGTTCTTGGTCTTTTACGGGGTCCGCAAACCGGATAAACACGATGTTTATCGGCCTGAAAGAAGGGCTGAGAGCATGCTGTGGCAGCGTCTGAAACACTGCACAAGCGCCTGTTAAAGCGCTGTCCCGGGCGTTTATTGGAGGGAGGGATCGTTCCAGAAAAATCGCTGAGCGACAAGATTCAGATCAATAAAACCCTTGAAAAAAAGCCAGCCCCTTACCCTGTGGGAGCTGGCTTGCCAGCGATGGGTCACCGGCACGTTCAGATAGTCCGAGGTGCCAATATCGCAGGCAGCCAGCTCACATAGGCAGCTCAAGGGGTTTTCAACGGCATCCGCAGGTCAACCCGCAACCCGTCCGGTCGACTGTCGAAGTTCAGGTCGCCGCCACACCGCTCGACGATCGCCTGCACGATGGCCAGCCCCAGGCCACAGCCGTTGCTGTTGCCATTGCGCCAGAAGCGCTGGGTCATGTGTTGCAGGGTTTGCGGGGGGATGCCCGGCCCGTGGTCGCGCACCACAAAATGCACCGAGCGGCCCTCAACCCGCAGTTGCAGTTCGACCTGGGTATCTGCCGGGGTGTGACGCAGGGCGTTGTCCAACAGGTTGCGCAATGCGGCAATGGCCAGTACCGAAGGCACCTCCAGTGCCGTGCCCGGCAACCCTTCTGGCAGTTGCAGGTCAATGCGCTCGGCCGCCCCGCTCGCGGCATCGTGGATGGCCAGGCGTGCCACCTGCTCGGCCGAACACAGCACACCGTCATCGAACGACAAACTGCCCTCCACCCGCGCCAGCAGCAGCAATTGTTCGAGGGTTCGATGCAAGCGGTCAGTGGCGGCTTCAGCGTGGGCCAGGGACTTGTCACGCGCGGCGCCTTCGGTCATGCGCGCCACTTGCAGATGGGTCTTGATCGCCGTCAACGGGCTGCGCAGTTCATGGGCAGCATCCCCCGTGAGGCGACGCTCGCGCTCGATGGCTTTGGCGATGCGCGACAACAGCTGGTTCTGGGAGTCGAGCAGCGGTTTCAGTTCACTGGGCAGCGGTTCGATCTGCAAGGGCTGCAACGAATCGGCATCGCGGCGCATCAAGGCTTCACGCATGCGCTTGAGAGGCGCCAGTCCCTGACCGATACCCAGCCACAACAACAGCAGGCAAACCATCAACGCCATGCCCACCGGCACCGAGGCCGCAAGCAATACCGAGAGGTTCAGCGCTTCGCGTTCGACCTGACGGTCAGCGGTGGTGATGCGTACATCGCCGCGGTCCAGGGTGAAAGTACGCCACACGGCACCATCGATTACCTGATCATGGAAACCGGCCGCCTCGGACTGCATCGGCTGGTCCGGATTGTTGTGGCTGCGGGCCAGAATCTCGCCGCGCAGGGAGCTGACCTGACAGGCCATGCCACCCGGGATGGTCAGTTGTTCAGCGCTGAAATGGGTGCCCTCGCCTTTGACCGGTAATTGCGGCAGCTGCTCCAGCAACCCCGCCACCATCCGCGCCGATGCCACCAGCCGCTGATCAAGGGAGAACATCATTTGTTGACGCAGGTCGCTGAGCATCCAGGCGGCGGCCAGGGCCCAGACCAGCACGAACGCCGAGCCGATGGTCAGGCTCAAACGCAGTCGCATACTCATCATGGCTGCCCGACACCATCGGCCGGGCCCAGGCGATAGCCCAGGCCACGGACGGTTTCGACAATGCCATTGCCCAGCTTTCGGCGCAGGTGATGGATATGTACGTTCAGGGCATTGCTCTCCAGTTCGTCGCCAAAGCCATAGATGCTGTCCTTGAGCTGCTCGCTGGACAGCACCCGACCACGGTTGTGCAGCAAGGCTTGCAGCAGCGCCTGCTCCCGACGTGACAAGTCCACCGGCTGGCCGGCAAGCAGGGTCACGCGGCTGCTGGGGTCATAGCTCAGCTGACCATGCTCGATCAGATTGACGCTGCGCCCTGCCACCCGGCGCAACAGGGTGTGCAAACGGGCCGCGAGCTCGCGCAGATCAAAGGGCTTGAGCAGGTAATCATCGGCTCCGGCCTGCAGGCCATCGACCCGGTCAGTCACCGAGTCCCGTGCGGTGAGCACCAGTACCGGCAGCTCGAAGCCTTGCTGACGCAGCTGTTGCAACAGCTTGAGGCCGTCTTCATCCGGCAGGCCGAGGTCGAGCACCATCACATCGAACTCCGCCACTTTGAGCATGGCCCTGGCCGCTGCTGCGGTGCCTACGTGCTCCACCGTCAGGCCCTGAGCCGTGAGCCCGGCCACAATGCCGCTGGCGATCAGTTCGTCATCTTCGCAAACCAGTACATGCATGCTGATACCCGCGTAAATGTGGCCGATTAAAAGGCGACAGGATTAAGGCCCGATTATGCCGTTAAAGGGCCGATGGCGGGCCAACTGACTGTACAACGTTTAATAATCAGTTAATGGGTTGCCAGCACTGTAGCGCCACTTGTGATTGCTTAAGGTTTTAAAGATGCGTTTGTTGATGACTTTGTTGCTGGTGTGTTTCGCCGGTCTGGCTCAAGCCAAGGGCACGGACGATCCTTTCGCACAGCCCGACTTCCTGCCTGCCAATAAAGCCTTCGAGTTCAGCTCTGAAGCCATGCCGTCCGGCGAAACCCGCCTGCACTGGAAGGTCGCCGACACCTATTACCTGTATCAAAAGCGCTTGAAGTTTGACGGCCTGGACGAAGCGCACAAGCCTGCGCTGCCACAAGGGCAGGAACACAGCGACGAGTTTTTTGGCGAGACCCAGGTCTATCGCGACAGCCTTGAATTGCTGATTCCGGCAGGTGCCAGCGGCCAGGTCAAAGTCAGCTGGCAAGGCTGTGCCGATGCCGGCCTGTGCTACCCGCCGCAGAGCCAGACAGTGGACCTGGGCGGCACTGCACCGGTTGCAGCGCAAGGCCAGGCTCAGGACCAGTCCCTGGCCGCCAGCTTGCAACAGAGCTCGCTGGGCTGGAGCTTGCTGCTGTTCTTCGGTTTGGGCCTGTTGCTGGCCTTTACCCCGTGCTCGCTGCCGATGCTGCCGATTCTGGCCGGACTGGTGGTGGGCAGCGGCGCCAGCGCCGGACGCGGCTTTGCAGTGGCAGGCAGTTACGTCATCAGCATGGCGCTGGTATATGCCGGGCTGGGCGTGCTGGCCGCACTGCTGGGCGCCAACTTGCAATCACTGCTGCAACAACCCTGGTTACTGGGCAGCTTTGCCGCCCTGTTCGTGGTGCTGTCGCTGCCAATGTTTGGCTTCTTCGAACTGCAATTGCCCGCAGCGCTGCGTGACCGGCTGGAAACCGCCGGCCGCGGGCGTAAAGGCGGGAGCCTGCTGGGTGCGGGCATTCTTGGCGCGCTGTCCGGCTTGCTGGTCGGCCCGTGCATGACCGCCCCGCTGGCCGGCGCCCTGCTGTATATCGCGCAAAGCGGCAATGCCGTGCAAGGTGGCCTGGTGCTGTTTGTGATGGGGCTCGGCATCGGCGTTCCACTGTTGCTGCTGGTCACCGTCGGCAGCCGCTTCCTGCCCAAGCCTGGGGCCTGGATGAACCTGATGAAAGGCCTGTTCGGCTTCCTGTTCCTGGGCACGGCCCTGCTGCTGGTCCGCCCGGTGCTCGACGAATCCCTGTGGGTCGGCTTGTGGGGCGTGTTGCTGGTTCTGGTGGCGTGCAGCCTGTGGCAACAGGCGCAGACCTTCCTGCGCGCCAGAATGCTGTTCAGCCCGCTCAGTCTGCTGGCCGGTCTGTGGGGCAGCCTGTTACTGGTGGGAGCAGCCGGTGGCGGTTCCGATCTGTGGCAACCGTTGCAGGTGTATACCGCCAAAACAGTCGCCGGCAGCAGCGCCACGACTGCCCATGATGCCTTCATCACCATCAAGGACCCCGCCAGCCTCGAGCGCGAACTGGCCAGTGCCAAGGAACAAGGGCAATGGGTGTTGTTCGATTACTACGCCGACTGGTGTGTGTCCTGCAAGGTCATGGAAAAACAGGTCTTTGCCAAGCCTCAGGTGATGCAGGCGCTAGAGGGCGTGCGCCTGTTGCGTCTTGATGTGACCGCCGATAATGTCGCCAGCCGCGAATTGCTCAGCCGCTATCAAGTCCCCGGGCCTCCCAGCTTCATCTGGATCGGCCCCGACGGTGCAGAGCGACGTGGGCAACGCATCACCGGCGAAGTCAACGCCGAGACCTTTTTGAATAACTGGAATGCCACTCGGGAACTCCTCTAAATGCTCACTCTGACCATTGGTTCATTTGCCCTGGCCATCAACCACTTACTGCTGATACTGGCCCTCGCCCTGGCGACGCTGGTGGGTTGGCGGGTGGCCAAACGCGGTGGCGAAAACCCTGAGTCAGTGTTGTTCAGCCTGTTCTTGCTGGGTTTGCTGGTGGCCCGCATCGGCTTTGTGATCAGCTACTGGCGCTACTTCCAGAAGGACCTGCTGCAGATTCTCGACCTGCGCGACGGTGGTTTTGTGTTGTGGCCGGGGTTATTGGCGGTGGTGATCGGCGCAGTGATCTGGGGCTGGCGCCGCCAGGGGCTGCGGCGCCCTCTGGGCTGGGGGCTGGGTACTGGCCTGGCGTTCTGGCTGCTGGCCACGTTCTCGTCCAGCCTCTACGAACAAGGCACACGCATGCCCGAACTGGTGTTGCGCAATGCCAGTGGCGAATCGGTGCAACTGAGCAGTTATCAGGGCGGCCCGCTGGTCATCAACCTGTGGGCCACCTGGTGTCCGCCTTGCCGCCGGGAAATGCCGGTGCTGCAAAACGCTCAGCATCAACACCAGGACGTGACCTTCCTGTTCGTCAATCAGGGCGAGAGCATGCAGAGCGTCAGCACCTTCCTTGAAACCCAAGGTCTGAACCTCAGCAACGTGCTGTTCGACAGCGGCGGCCAACTGGCACAAAAAGTGGGTTCGATGGCCCTGCCCACTACCCTGTTCTACAGTCCTGAAGGCCGCCTGCTGGGCAGTCATCTGGGCGAGCTGTCCGAAGCCAGCCTGGCCCGTGCGCTGGAAAGCTTCGATCAGAACAATTCAATGTCGGCCCACCAGGCCGACCCTGCTAGGAATCTGCAAAAATGTTTAACCGCAAACTGCTAAACCTGAGCATAACCACCCTGCTGGGCGCCGCCCTGCTGCAATCGTCGCTGGTGCACGCTGAAGAGTGGCCGGCGCCGATCAAGAAGATTGAAGCCAAAGGTGCAAAAATCATTGGCAGTTTCGATGCGCCCAGCGGCATGCGTGGCTATGCCGCGCAGTACCAGAACCGTGGCATGGCCCTGTATTTGACCCCGGATGGCAAAAACGTGCTGGTGGGCAATCTGTATGACGCTGATGGCAAGGACCTGAGCCTGGCACCGCTGCAAAAGCTGGTGTACGAGCCGATGGCCAAGCAGGTCTGGGCCAATATGGAAAAGAGCAACTGGATTGCCGACGGCAAGAAAGATGCACCGCGCATCGTTTACCTGTTCAGCGACCCGAACTGCCCGTACTGCAACATGTTCTGGGAACAGGCCCGTCCATGGGTAGAGTCGGGCAAGGTACAGCTGCGCCATATCATGGTCGGCATCATCCGCGAAGACAGCCCGGCAAAATCTGCTGCGTTGCTGGCCGCCAAAGACCCGCAGCAGGCCCTGCACGAACATGAGCAAGCCGGCAAGGCCAGCAAGCTCAAGCCCCTGACCAAGATCCCGGCTGACGTTCAAGCCAAGCTGGATGCCAATGCACAGTTGATGACTGACCTCGATGTGTCGGCCACCCCGGCGATTTTCTACCTCGACGAACAAGGCAACCTGCAACAACAGCAAGGCGCACCGTCACCGGACAAACTGGTGAAAATCCTCGGTCCCAAATAACCCCGAAATGCCTGCAGGAGCAAGCTCGCTCCTGCAGATTTGCCTTGAGAACGTTTGTGCCGGACAGATCATGGGACCGGCCAATAGTGGCGTTTTAGAGGCACCGCCGGGCGATGTGAACAACCTCTCAATCCTCCATTTCAAGCGCCATTAATTCTCTTTCTCAATTGACAATAATTATCATTCAGCCTAATTTGTTGCGAGCTGTGTAGGACGCTTACCGAGCCCTGCACTCATTCACTCGCAACAGGTGATCTCCATGACGGAACAAGTGTCCACAAGCAGGTGCGACTCACCCCTACTCCAAGCCTTCGTTGATAACCGGCTGATCCTGGTCAAAATCGCAGCTCGTATCACCGGCTGCCGATCCAGGGCTGAAGATGTGGTGCAGGACGCTTTCTTCCGCTTGCAGTCTGCGCCGCAGATCACTTCATCATTCAAGGCGCAACTGAGTTACTTGTTCCAGATCGTGCGCAACCTGGCAATTGACCACTACCGCAAGCAGGCGCTCGAACAGAAGTATTCGGGAACTGAAGAGGAAGGTTTGAATGTGGTCATTCACGGCGCGTCTCCAGAAACCTCGCACATCAATTTTTCGACGCTGGAGCACATCGCGGTCGCCCTGACCGAACTGCCGAGCCGCACCCGTTATGCGTTCGAGATGTATCGCCTGCACGGCGTGCAGCAAAAAGATATCGCCAAGGAATTGGGAGTATCACCGACCCTGGTGAACTTCATGATTCGGGATGCGCTGGTGCATTGCCGAAAAGTGTCGGGAACCCAGCCGGATATCTTTGCCAGACACTGAGAACCCCCACCTGCAGGAGCTCGCTGCGGCAAATACCCGGCGCCCCTAGGGTACGGCCTGGGCCCCGGGTATTTGCGCGGGTACCTGGGCAATTTTATAAGGCGCGAAGATCGAGGCAAACTGGCCATTGTCACGCAGCGCCTGCAGCATCTTCGCCAACTGCGCACCCTGGATCGGCGCCCGGGGACTCAATAACGCGTAGTGATGGTAGATATAGTCGACCCGGTCGGACACCAGCACCGTTGGTTCAATCTGCGGATTCTTGTTCAGCAGGTCGATGAGATGGGAACGGGTAATCAGCGCGATATCTGCCCGCCCGCGCAGGACCATCTGTAAATTGCTGGCGTGGGAGTAAGTCAGGCTGGCGTGGAATTTTTCGGTCAGGGCCTTGGGCGAAGTATTGAATCCGGCAAAGGCATAGTGATAGCCGTTAAAGAGCGCGAGCCGCTTGTTGGCCAGGTCGCCAAAATAGGTTTGCCCACGGCCAGGCTGGCGCTTGGCGACAAACACTTCGACATCTTCCAGCCCCATGTCTACCGGATTATGCGCAATGGTATTCCAGCCCCAGGTCGGGTTTTCGAATAGCACCATGTCCATGCGCCCCTGCTCGAACTCACGGTAGCGCCGAGCATTGGAGGTAGGGACGATGACGAAGTGGTAGTCCCCCTGCAATTGATTCAAGGCGTCGAGCAGTTGCGGCAACAGGCCGGTATCGACGCCGATTTCCGGGCGCACGGTATAGGGCGGAAAATGGGCCGCCCCCACTCTGACTTCCTGGACAGCCCAGGCGGGTGTCAGAAAAAATGTGCCCAAGGACAGCACTGCACAATGGACCATCCACACTGGCAAACACTTCAAAGCCATGCACCCCTGGTCGAGCCCATCACTGGAACTTATTGATCTGCGCACAACCTGACATCATGCGTGCGCGTAATTTAAGGGTGCACAGGTTATCAAGCAAGAGCCGGACCGGCCCACTACAAATTTGCGCTGCTTTAGCTACGCTCCCCTTCTCAACGCCGATGCTGTTTAAGGAAGCTGCACATGCCTCACTGGCTGGTTATTGACCTGGAAGCGACTACCGATGATGGCGGCTGGCCGATAGAAGAAATGGAAGTCATTGAAATCGGCGCCAGTGTA
Source organism: Pseudomonas sp. TMW22089 (assembly GCF_022496645.1). Taxonomy (NCBI): domain Bacteria; kingdom Pseudomonadati; phylum Pseudomonadota; class Gammaproteobacteria; order Pseudomonadales; family Pseudomonadaceae; genus Pseudomonas; species Pseudomonas sp. TMW22089. The sequence goes on along the minus strand of NZ_SCFG01000018.1, from coordinate 34,843 downwards.
GTCACTCGAGCCGGGCGGGAGGTGGACCACTTCCAGCGCTTTATCCGCCCGCAACGGCGTCCGCTGCTGACCCCTTTTTGCCGTCATCTGACCCGTATCACCCAGGCCAATATTGATGCCGGGGCTCCGCTGCCGCAGGTCTGGGAGCAGTTCGAGCGCTGGCTCGGCCAGCACCTGCCCAAACTTGAAGGCTGGGCCAGCTGGGGTGACTACGACCGCAAGCAGCTGGAGCAGGAATGGCAGCAGAAAAAACTCGACAGTGCGCTGGCTCGTTTGCCACACATGAACCTCAAGCAGCAATTTGCCCAGGCCCGCCAGCTAAAGAGTGCGCCGGGGCTTAACAGTGCCCTGCAACTGGCAGGCATGCAGTTCAACGGGCAGCAGCATCGGGCACTGGAAGATGCCCGTAACACTGCCCGCCTGTTGCCGCTGATCCTCAAGGTTTAGCGGCCATAAAATGGCGTGACGGGATAAAACGGCTTCTGCATACTGGCCAGCCCTTTTTAGCCCATTCCGAGGAATCGCCATGTTTAAAGTCAACGAATACTTCGACGGTACCGTCAAGTCGATTGCCTTCGCACAAGCCGAAGGCAAAGCCACCATTGGCGTCATGGCCCCGGGTGAATACGAGTTCGGCACCGCCGAGCGCGAAATCATGCACGTGGTATCGGGCGAGTTGAGCGTCAAACTGCCAGGCAGCGAGCAGTTTCAGACTTTCGCCACCGGGAGCCAGTTCAACGTACCGGCCAACAGCAAGTTCCAGCTCAAGGTCGTGGTTGAGACTGCTTACCTGTGTGAATACCGCTAAAAATCTGTAGGAGCGAGCTTGCTCGCGAGCTGTTTAAAGAGCTCGCGAGCAAGCTCGCTCCTACACGTCATTGCGTGCCCATATCCACATTGAACTGCAACGCCGCCAGCCGCGCATACAGCGGGTTGCTGGCGATCAATTGCGCGTGGGTACCTATCGCCACCAGCTTGCCCTGATCCATCACCGCAATCCGGTCGGCATTTTGTACGGTGGCCAGGCGGTGGGCGATGACCAGCGTGGTGCGGCCTTGCATCAGGCTCGGCAGGGCTTGCTGGATCAAGTGCTCACTTTGCGCATCGAGGGCACTGGTGGCCTCATCCAGTAGCAGAATCGGCGCATCCACCAGCAGCGCCCGGGCAATGGCCAACCGTTGGCGCTGCCCGCCAGACAAGCCCAGACCGCCATCTCCCAGATGGGTTTTATAACCCTCGGGCATTTGCTGTATGAAATCGTGGGCATGGGCAATCCGTGCCGCGGCTTCGACCTGGGCGTCGGTAGCCAGGGCATTGCCATAGCGGATGTTGTCTTCAATGGTGCCGAAAAACAGGGCCGGGGTTTGCGCCACCAGTGCAAAGCAACGGCGCAGGTCGTGGGGGTCCAGCCGGGTAATGGGCAGGCCTTCGAGCAGGACCTGGCCCGCCTGGGGATCGTAAAAACGCAGCAGCAAATCGAACAACGTCGACTTGCCTGCCCCCGATGGCCCCACCAGAGCCAGGGTTTCGCCCGCATTGATCGTTAGGCTCAGCCCTTCAATGGCATAGCTTTCAGGCCGTGACGGATAAGAAAAGTACAGGTTCTCAAGCTGCAAGTTACCGGCCACCCGCCGGGGCAATACCAGCAAATCGCTGCTCGGCGCCATGATCAGGCTTTTCGATTGCAGCAGCTCGGCAATTCGCTCAGCTGCTCCCGCAGCCTGTTGCAGCTCGCCGATCACCTCGCTCAGGGTGCCAAAGGCACTGCCGACGATCAGGCTGTAAAACACGAATGCCGCCAGCTCGCCGCCGGTAATGCGCCCCGCGATCACGTCCATGCCGCCGACCCACAGCATCACGCCGACCGCCCCCAGCACCAGCAGGATCACCAGGGTAATCAGCCATGAGCGCTGCAGGATGCGTTTGCGGGCGGTGGCAAATGCATTTTCGACGGTGCTGGCAAAGCGCTGTTGATCCTGCTGTTGGTGGTTGTAAGCCTGGACCGTTTTGATCTGGCCCAGGGCTTCGGCCACGTAGCTGCCGACATCGGCGATACGATCCTGGCTCTGGCGCGACAGGGTACGCACGCGGCGGCCAAAGAACAGGATCGGCACCAGTACCAGTGGCAGCGCGACCACCACGATGCTGGTGAGTTTGGGATTGGTGATAAACAGCAGGATCACACCACCTATCACCATCAGGCTGTTGCGCAGGAACAGGGACAAGGACGACCCGATCACCGATTGCAGCAGCGTGGTGTCGGTGGTCAGCCGCGACTGGATTTCCGAACTGCGATTGTTCTCATAAAAGCCCGGATGCAGGCCGATCAGGTGGTTGAACACCTGTCGCCGGATATCAGCCACCACCCGTTCACCAATCCAGGACACCAGATAGAAGCGCACAAATGTACCCACCGACAAAGCCAGCACCAGCAGCAGAAAATAACCGATGGACTGGTTGAGCAAGTGTGGCGACTGGGTCATGAAGCCTTTGTCGACCAGCAGACGAATGCCCTGCCCCATCGAAAGGGTGACACCCGCAGTGACGATCAGGGCCAGCAAGGCACCCACCGCCTGCCAACGATAAGGCGCTACAAAATGGGCGGCCAAGCGAATGGCCCGGCGTTGACGCGAAGAAAGCATGGAAGGCATCCAGAAGAAAGCGTGAAACAGCCTACAACGAAGTCAGCTGCGCAGAGCTAAACCTTTCTCAATCGTTTTGAATATGACCTGAGACAACAAGCCATAGGCATTATCGTTCTAAAGTGAGGGTGGAAGTTTCAGGATATTTCTGTTGGACTGGGTCCGTCGCCAAGCCATGTCACAGTTTGGTCACTAAACGGACCTAAAGTAGCGAGACACCCTGATGAGGAGACAGGCCATGGATTTGCAACACAATGCTCAAGCGGTTCCAGTGATTCGTACGCAAGCCAAGCAATCACTGGGGTGCGCCATTATCGATGAAAATGGCCAGGAAATTTCGATCACTGAAGAGATGATTCAGGACGCCTGCCACGAACTGGAGCTGCGTCTGGTCAAACCTGTGCACAAAGACTGATCCTCGGCAGGAGCGCGGCTTGCCCGCGATGCAGGCGACAGGGTTTAACCGGGTTCCATGCGTCGCGCGGCCCACTCCTGCAACAGCGCTCAGAACATACAACGGCCCCGCTGAAAGGGCCGTTTTTTTGTGCCCGGTGCTTAAACCAACACCCCGCCCAGCGCCTTGACCAATTGCTTCAAGGCCACCGACTCGCCCTCGACATGCACCTCCAGGCCTTCTATCTCACGACGTACCGGATAGTTTTTGCGTAATCCGTCAAACGCCAGCTTCTGCTCTTCGACGCTGCCGATCAGGCTGCGGCGAAAGTCCGCATCATCGCGACGCGGGTCATAGACACCCCGACACAGCATGGCCAGGGCCCAGCCCGGATCAGTATTGGCACTCAGTGCGACCCTCGCCAGCCAGGGTGCCGGCAACAAGTCTGACAGGCTGACCACAGCCGGCTGCCCGAGGAAGTCGCACAGTGCCTGATAGATCTGCGCCGTGCCCCGCTGCTTGCCATCCAGGCTGTAGCCGGCGATATGAGGCGTCGCCAGCACACACATGTCCGCCAGTTGCAGATCCACCTCAGGCTCGTGCTCCCACACATCGAGCACTGCCTGCAGGTCATCGCGCCGGGTCAGGACTTCGCGCAGCGCCTTATTGTCGAGCACCGGACCGCGACTGGCGTTGATCAGCCAGGTCCCCGGCTTGAGTCGGTCCAGGCGCTGGCGGTCAAGCAAATGCCGGGTCGGGAAGCTGCCGCTGGTGCTTAACGGAGTATGCAAACTGAGCACATCGCAGTGCTCGATGATGTGTTCAAGGCTGACGTAGTCGCCACCTTCAGCCGCCTGGCGCGGTGGATCGCAGACCAGTACCTTGAGGCCCAGTGCCCGCAACACATCGACCAGACGCCCGCCCACCTGCCCGGCGCCAATAACCCCGTAGGTGCGCTGAATAAGGTCGACACCTTCGATTTCGGCCAGGGTCAGCAGGCTGCCGAGCACGTAGTCCACCACGCCGCGGGCATTGCAGCCCGGGGCACTGGACCACGCAATACCTGCCTGTTCAAAGTAATCGAGATCAAAATGGTCGGTGCCAATGGTGCAGGTACCGACAAAACGTACCGCACTGCCTTCCAGCAAGTCGCGATCGACCCTGGTCACCGAGCGCACCAGCAACACATCCGCAGCATGCACGTCTGCACGCGTGATCTGGCGTCCCGGCAGACGGCGTATTTCACCGAAGCCGGCAAAGAACTCTTCGATCAGCGGAATATTTTCGTCAGCAACAATCAACATGGCAGGCTCCTTTGGCGGAGTGGCAGTGTAGGCGTTGTAGTCATCAATGGGCCAGCAAGCTGTGCCAAGCACTTTCAATCGCGCTTACAAAGCCCCTACAACTCAAGGTTTGCCGAGCTCCGGGGCAGGCGTACAATCGCCGGCTTTGCGCGTTAAACACTGTGGATGCACGCTTGTGAACTCTGTCACTGATAACACCCCTGCCGCCCCTGTCAGCCGCCCGGCCCGGGTTCGCACGGAAGTGCGGGCGCTATTGGCGCTGGCGTTTCCGATCATCATTTCCCAAGTGGCCACCACGGCCATGGGTTTTGTCGATGCCGTCATGGCCGGACGCGTCGGGCCTCGGGACCTGGCGGCCGTGGCTCTGGGCAATTCGATCTGGATACCGGTGTTTCTGTTGATGTCGGGCATCCTGCTGGCCACCACGCCCAAGGTTGCCCAGCGTTTTGGCGCCAACAATCACCGGGAGATCGGCCCGATCGTGCGCCAGGCCCTGTGGCTGGCGCTGATTACCGGGCTGTGTGCGACATTTATCCTGCTGGGTGCAGAGCCGCTGTTACATCTGATGAAAGTCGCCCCGGACCTGATTGAACCCTGCATGGGCTATTTGCACGGGATCGCCAGCGGCATGCCGGCGGTGGGGCTGTATTGCGTGCTGCGTAACTTCAGTGATGGCCTGGGCCGTACGCGGCCAAGCATGGTGCTGGGGTTGTGTGCCCTGGCGCTCAACATCCCGATCAACTACGTGTTCATTTATGGGCACTTTGGGGTCCCGGCCATGGGTGGCGTGGGCTGTGGCTGGGCGACGGCCATTGTAATGTGGTTTATGGCCCTGGGCATGGTGGCCTGGACCTGGCGTGGTGCGATCTACCAGTCGAGCCGGGTATACAGCCGTTTTGAATGGCCGCAATGGGCAATCATCAAGCGTTTGCTGAGTGTGGGGCTACCGATCGGCATTGCAGTATTTGCCGAGTCGAGCATTTTTGCGGTGATTGCCCTGTTGATCGGCAGCTTGGGGGCAACGGTGGTGGCAGGCCATCAAATCGCTCTGAACTTCAGCTCGCTGGTGTTTATGATCCCCTACTCCCTGGGCATGGCAATCACCGTCCGCGTGGGCCAGGCACTGGGGCGCCAGCAACCGCGCGAAGCACGTTTCGTCGCCGGGGTCGGCATGGGCACTGCGCTGGTATGGGCGGGCATCTCTGCCAGTCTGATCCTGTTGTTGCGCGAGCAGATTGCCACCGTCTACACGGCCGATCCGCTGGTGATCGAGGTGGCGACCATGCTGTTGATGTTTGCCGCCCTGTATCAGTTTTCGGATGTGATTCAGGTGACTGCGGCGGGCGCGTTGCGCGGCTATCAGGACACGCGGGTGACGATGATCCTGACCCTGTTCGCGTATTGGGGGATTGGTTTGCCGGTGGGCTATGCGCTGGGCCTGACCGACTGGTTCGGCCCGGCCAATGGCCCCAGCGGGCTGTGGCAGGGCCTGATTGTAGGCCTGACCTGCGCGGCGCTGATGCTCAGCGTACGCCTGACCCGCAGCGCCAAAGAGCGGATTCGCATGGCATAGACCCACACTGCAGGAGCGAGCAAGCTCGCTCCTGCAGGATCTTGCTCAGTCCTGCTTCTTGCGAATCCAGTACAGGTACTTGCCCGCCTCTTCCTGCTGCCCTACCAGTTCGTGGTCGAGAAACACGCAGAACTTGGGGATGTCACGCCGGGTCGAGGGATCGGTGGCGATGACTTTCAGCAAACCGCCCGGTACCAGGTCACGAATGTGCTGGTGCAGCATCATCACCGGTTCCGGACAGTTAAGGCCGGTAGCGTCCAGAGTGCCGTCAACCGGCAAATCAGCAAAACTCATCAGTTACTCCTGAATCAACGGGATTTGGTTTTTTTCACGTCCAGTCGACGCAAATGGCAGGTCACTTCTTCGCGGTCGTGGTACAGCTGCTTACAGCCGATTTCGACCTGGATACCGCGTTCCTTGAAACCGTCAGCAATGCGATCAAGCAAACGCCGCACTTCGGCATAACGCTGTTTCATCGGCAATTTCAAGTTGACCACCGCTTCGCGGCAATGACCTTCGCCGATCCACTCTTCGAGCATCGCCGCATTACGCGCAGGCTTTTCCACGATGTCGCAGACCATCCAGTCCACCGGCTGCCTGGGCTTGAAGGTGAACCCATCCGCCATCAAGTGCTGCACCAGTCCGGTGTCCATCAGGCTTTCTGCCATCGGGCCGTTGTCAATGGCGGTGACGATCATGCCGCGATTGACCAGCTGCCAGGTCCAGCCGCCGGGCGCTGCGCCAAGGTCAACCCCGGTCATGTCACTGTGCAGGCGCTCATCCCACTGGTCGCGGGGGATGAAGTGGTGCCAGGCTTCTTCCAGCTTGAGGGTCGAACGGCTAGGCGCTTTACGGGGAAATTTCAACCGCGGGATGCCCATGGGCCACATGGCACAGTTGTTCGACTCGGCCAGACCAAGGAACAGTTCGCGTCCACTTTTAACGGTCAACAGCAGCCGCGGTTTCTGCTCATCGTCCTCCACCAGCTTGCCGGCCTTGATCAGGGCTTTGCGCAGGTGAGCATCGAACTTCTTGCAGAAGTTGGACAGCTCTTTGCCGTCATTGGTATCGACCATTTCCAGCCACAGGCTGCCACAGACCGGAAAGTCGGCCATGTGCCCGAGAATCACGCTGATGCGGTCGGTTTCCGGCAGTTCGATAAAACCGCCCCGGGCCCATTGACGCGGGAAAATCAGTTCGGCAAAACGCAAACCGCGCATCAGGCGTTCGGCGCCGCCTTCTTCGGTACAGACAAATTCGGCACAGGCACTGCTCGGCTTGGCCTTGGCATAACCAGAGACATTGAGGCGGGCAGCATGCTCGGCGATTTCGGAGCAGACTTCTCCCTCAAAACCGGGCCGGCAGTGCATAAAAACGGTGTTCATTGAATTACTCCTGGGCAGCAGGCGGGAATTGGCCGGCTGCGCATCCTTGATTTGGAGCAAGGACTGTCACGAAAAGGCCAGCATGATAACTGAGTTCGGAACCTTGAACCCTTATAGACAGTCCAGTTATTAGCCAGATCAATGATTCAGGGCTACGTTAGAAGCTCTGTTCGTTCCACACGATCCGTACCGTGCGGATCAAAAGGAGTCATTTCATGTCCTCCCTTGATAGCCTGAACACCCTCGCCACACTAAAAGTCGACGATAAGACTTATCACTATTTCAGCCTGCCGCTTGCCGCCAAGTCACTGGGGGATTTAAGCCAGCTGCCCATGTCGCTCAAAGTGCTGCTGGAGAACCTGCTGCGCTGGGAAGACGGCAAGACCGTCACCGAACCGGATCTCAAGGCACTGGCCGCCTGGCTCAAGGCGCGGCGCAGCGACCGGGAAATCCAGTACCGCCCGGCCCGGGTGTTGATGCAGGACTTTACCGGCGTGCCGGCGGTGGTCGACCTGGCCGCCATGCGTGCGGCGATGGCCAGGGCCGGAGGCGATCCACAGCGAATCAATCCGCTGTCCCCGGTAGACCTGGTGATTGACCACTCGGTAATGGTCGACAAATTTGCCAGCCCCAGTGCCTTTGAACAAAACGTTGATATTGAGATGGAGCGCAACGGCGAACGTTATGCGTTCCTGCGCTGGGGCCAGGATGCCTTCGACAATTTCAGCGTGGTACCGCCCGGCACCGGGATTTGCCATCAGGTGAACCTGGAGTACCTGGGACGGACAGTCTGGACCAAGGACGAAGACGGCCGCACTTATGCGTTCCCGGACACCCTGGTCGGTACCGACTCCCACACCACCATGATCAATGGCCTGGGTGTACTGGGCTGGGGCGTGGGCGGGATTGAAGCCGAAGCCGCGATGCTCGGCCAGCCGGTTTCGATGCTGATCCCGGAAGTGGTGGGTTTCAAACTCAGCGGCAAACTCAAAGAAGGCATCACCGCCACCGACCTGGTGCTGACGGTGACGCAAATGCTGCGCAGCAAGGGGGTTGTCGGCAAGTTCGTCGAGTTTTTCGGCGATGGACTGGCGGATCTGCCCCTGGCTGACCGCGCCACCATTGCCAACATGGCACCGGAATATGGCGCCACCTGCGGATTTTTCCCGGTCGATCAAATCACCCTGGACTATCTACGCCTGTCCGGGCGCCCCGAAGCCGCCGTAAAACTGGTCGAAGCCTACTGCAAAGCCCAGGGACTGTGGCGCTTGCCGGGCCAGGAGCCGGTCTTCAGCGAAACCCTGGCACTCGACATGGGCAGCGTCGAAGCCAGCCTGGCCGGGCCAAAGCGCCCCCAAGACCGGGTTTCGCTGCCCAATGTCAGCCAGGCTTTTGACGAGTTTATGAGCCTGCAATTCAAACCGGCCAATAAAGAAGAAGGCCGCCTTGAAAGTGAAGGCGGTGGTGGCGTGGCTGTGGGCAATGCCGACTTGATCGGTGAAGTGGACTACAGCGTTGAAGGTCAGACCTATCGCCTGAAAAACGGCGCGGTGGTGATCGCGGCCATTACCTCCTGCACCAACACCTCCAACCCGAGTGTGATGATGGCTGCCGGGCTGGTGGCAAAAAAAGCCGTTGAAAAAGGCCTGAAAAGCCAGCCGTGGGTGAAAACTTCCCTGGCGCCCGGCTCCAAGGTGGTGACTGACTACTACAAGGCCGCAGGCCTGACCCAGTACCTCGACCAGTTGGGCTTCGCCCTGGTGGGTTATGGCTGCACCACCTGCATCGGCAACTCCGGGCCGTTGCCCGAGCCGATCGAAAAAGCCATCACCCAGTCTGACCTGACCGTGGCTTCGGTGTTGTCGGGCAACCGCAACTTTGAAGGACGCGTGCACCCTCTGGTGAAAACCAACTGGCTGGCCTCGCCACCGCTGGTGGTCGCCTACGCCCTGGCCGGCAGCGTGCGTATTGATATCAGCACTCAACCGCTGGGCACCGGTAAAGACGGCAAACCGGTATACCTGCGCGATATCTGGCCCAGCCAGAAAGAAATCGCCGATGCCGTGGCACAGGTGACTACCGCCATGTTCCACAAGGAATACGCCGAGGTGTTTGCCGGTGACGAACAATGGCAGGCCATTGAGGTGCCACAGGCCGCAACCTATGTCTGGCAGAAAGATTCGACTTACATCCAGCATCCCCCTTTCTTCGATGACATCGACGGCCCGCTACCGGTGATCAAGGACGTCAAGGGTGCCCGGGTGCTGGCGTTGCTTGGCGACTCGGTCACCACCGACCACATCTCTCCTGCCGGCAATATCAAGGCGGACAGCCCGGCCGGACGCTATCTGCGCGAGAAAGGCGTCGAACCGCGGGACTTCAACTCCTATGGTTCGCGGCGCGGCAACCATGAAGTGATGATGCGCGGCACCTTTGCCAACATCCGGATTCGCAACGAAATGCTCGGCGGCGAAGAAGGTGGCAATACGATCTTCATCCCGAGCGGCGAAAAGCTGCCAATCTATGATGCGGCGATGCGTTATCAGGCAGCGGGGACACCACTGGTGGTGATTGCCGGCCAGGAATACGGCACCGGTTCCAGTCGCGACTGGGCGGCCAAAGGCACCAACCTGCTGGGGGTCAAAGCGGTGATTGCCGAGAGTTTTGAACGCATCCACCGCTCGAACCTGGTGGGCATGGGCGTGCTGCCGCTGCAATTCAAACTGGACCAGAATCGCAAGAACCTGAAACTCACCGGCAAGGAAACCCTGGATATCCTGGGACTGACGGATGCCGAACTGCAGCCAAGGATGAACCTGACGCTGGTCATCACCCGCGAGGATGGTCAACAGGAAAAAATCGAAGTGCTGTGCCGCATCGACACCCTGAATGAGGTGGAATACTTCAAGGCAGGCGGGATCCTGCACTATGTATTGCGCCAGTTGATTGCCTCCTGAAACGCTCTGGCTACCTCTGGCCGGTCCCGTAGAAAAGCTCGCTCCTGCAGGTGGGGTTGTGTCAGTGAGATCGTATACCGCGACATAGGTTAACCTTGTGCAGGAGCGAGCTTGTCTCGCGATGTATCCTCAGCGCCCCGATCTGCATTCGGGGCGTTTTTTTAACAATTACAAGGATTTTCATGATTGCTCTGCCATGGCCTTATCTGGCATTTCTGAGCCTGGGCTACTGCCTGGCCCTGAGTTACGGCCAATTGACCGCCCAGGCCCTTATCCCGTTGTTTGCCTTGATCCTGGCCGGGCTCGCAGCCCGTCAGCAGCGCCAGCAATGGCTGCGTTATGCCGGTCACGGGCTGTTTGTATTGCTCGCCCTGGCGCTGGCCCTGCACTGGTTACCCGGTTTCCATAATGGCCGCGCCATCAACCCTGAGCGGCTGACACCGGACGCCGTGCCCTTCTCGCTGTACCTCAATCTGGACAAGCCGCTGATCGGCTTCTGGCTATTGCTGGTGTGCCCCTGGATTGCGCCACGCTTCGGCTGGCGGGTTTCGTTTGCCGCCACGTTGATGGCCCTGACCCTGGTGGCGATTGCGGCTCTGGGCGGCGCCATGCTGCTGGGCATGATTACCTGGGCCCCCAAATGGCCAGCCTCTGGCTGGATATGGGTGCTGAACAATTTACTGCTGGTGACCCTGGTGGAAGAAGCCCTGTTTCGCGGCTACATCCAGGGCGGCTTGAGTCGCTGGTTCAAACAACTGCCCCATGGCCAGACTCTGGCCCTGGTCATGGCTGCGCTGCTGTTCGGTCTGGCGCACATGGCCGCTGGCTGGCATTGGGTGCTGCTGTCGGGGATTGCCGGCCTTGGTTATGGCCTGGCCTGGCGCTTCGGCGGGCTGGGTGCGGCAATCGCTACTCACTTCGGGCTGAACCTGCTGCACTTCGTGTTTTTTACCTACCCGATGCGGGCTATCTAGCACACAACGGCTACCGGGGCGTTTCGCCGCACCCGGCAGCCGAAATATAAATTAAACAAATCCCTGGCCATGCCGACAGCCTGTCAAAGTCTTGCGGATAGATATGACATGCGGAATAACCAGCCCATCACCCAACGCGAACGTACGTTCCCCGCTCAGCAACGGTTGATTTCCACCACCGATGCCAAAGGTGTAATCACCTATTGCAACGACGACTTTGTCGAGATCAGCGGTTTTTTGCGTGAAGATCTGATCCGCGCACCACACAACCTCGTGCGCCATCCGGATGTTCCCTCTGCCGTCTTTGAACACATGTGGAGCACCTTGAAAAAAGGCGCGCCGTGGATGGGCATCGTGAAAAACCGTTGCCGCAACGGCGACCATTACTGGGTCAACGCCTACGTGACCCCGGTATTCGAGAATGAGCGCGTGGTGGGCTATGAGTCGGTTCGGGTCAAGCCGAGCGCCGAACAGATCCGCCGTGCCGAAGCCCTGTATTCGCGCCTTAATCGCGGCAAGTCGGCGGTGCCACAGCGCGATAAATGGATCCCCGTGCTGCAGGACTGGCTGCCGTTCATTCTGGTCAGCCAACTGAGTTTCATGATTGGTGCCCTGCTCAATTCCAGTTGGGGCTTTGCCCTGGCGGCCCTGTTGTCGATTCCGCTGGGGTTACTGGGGCTGAGCTGGCAACAGCGCGGGATCAAGCGCTTGCTGCGCCTGGCCGAACAAACCACGTCGGACCCGCTGATTGCGCAGATGTACACCGACAGCCGCGGCCCGCAAGCGCGCCTGGAAATGTCGATTCTGAGTCAGGAAGCACGACTGAAGACCTGCCTGACCCGCCTGCAGGACACCGCCGAGCATTTGAGCGGGCAAGCCCGTCAATCCGATGAGCTGGCACACAAAAGCTCCAAGGGGCTGGAGCGCCAGCGGGTGGAGACCGAACAAGTGGCTACCGCGGTCAATCAGATGGCAGCCACCACCCAGGAAGTTGCCAGCCACGTACAGCGCACGGCTGACGCCACTCAAGAAGCCAATCGCCTGACCAGCCGCGGTCGCGACATTGCCGGTGAAACCCGCGAAGCCATTGAACGCCTGTCCATCGTGGTCGGCGAAACCGGCGCGACAGTCACTCAGCTGGCCAAGGACAGCGATGAAATCGGCGGCGTGGTTGACGTGATCAAAGGCATTGCCGACCAGACCAACCTGCTGGCCTTGAACGCGGCCATCGAAGCCGCACGTGCCGGTGAAATGGGCCGCGGCTTTGCCGTAGTGGCTGACGAAGTGCGCCAACTGGCACAACGCACCAGCCTGTCGACCGGACAGATTCATGGCCTGATCGCCAAGTTGCAGCAGACTGCGGCCACTGCCGTACAGACCATGAATGCCGGGCATCGTCAGGCTGAAGAAGGCGTGGCCCGGGTACTGGAAGCCGACAAGGCCCTGGTGGGCATCAGTGAAGCGGTGGCCAATATCACCGACATGACCACCCAGATCGCGGCAGCCACCGAGGAACAAAGTGCAGTGGCGGAAGAAATCAGCCGCAACATCAGCACCATTGCCGACCTCGCTGACCAGACCTCAGAGCAGGCCCAGCATTCGGCGCGCTTGAGCGAAGAGCTGACCCAGACGGTAAACATCCAGTATTCGCTGGTGGAGCGGTTCAACCGTTAAGCACTGCCCCCCCTTTAACCTGTAGGAGCGAGCTTGCTCGCGAGCTCTTCGCTGGCATATTGAACAGCTCGCTCCTACAGGGCATCACCGGCCTGGAGCCAGTGGGCGATTTTGTCGGCAGCGGCGTCCAGATGCTGTTCATGGCTAAACCCCGATGCCTTGAGCGGCTTCAAGTCGTGATCCCCCGCCACTAACCAGTGCAGTTCAATGCCCGGCGCCAGGGTGTAAGCCTCGACGGCTTGCCGGTTGCCCAGAGCATCACGTTCGCCCTGCACGATCAGGGTGGCTGTCTGCAGCCCGGCCAAGTGCGCCACCCGGGGTTTTTCCGGTTTGCCGGAGGCGTAAAACGGGTAACCCAGACAGACCAGAGCAGCAACCCCCAGCTCATCAGCCACCAGACTGGCCATGCGCCCGCCCATGGACTTGCCGCCAATCGCAATTTGCCCGGCGACATGCTGTCGCACCCCGGCATACACCTCGCGCCAGCATTCGAGCAATTTGACCTGTTGGTTTGGCGGCCTTTTGCCACCATCGAGCCGGCGTTGCGCCATGTACGGGAACTCGAAGCGCAATACGTTCACCCCTCGTGCCGCAAGGCGTTCAGCCATACCGGTCATCCAGGCACTGTCCATCGGAGCACCGGCACCATGGGCCAGGATCAGGGTCTGCGGTTGCGGGTTTTTCACCTCGCCGGTGGCCGGACTCCATAACCAGCCCTGCTCCTGCACGCATTGCGCCCATTGATCCCTGTCAATACCGGCCTTGCCTGCTACGCCCATGCTTGCCTCGCTTTTAGTCTGCCTATAACTCCAGGCGTACCTTTGTATGCGCCTGAACCGTGGATGGGGAACCATGAACACTTCTACAAGTACTGCCTACAACTACAAGGTGGTCCGCCAATTTGCCATTATGACGGTGGTTTGGGGCATCGTCGGTATGGGGCTCGGCGTTTTTCTCGCCGCGCAGCTGGTCTGGCCGGAACTCAACTTCAATTTGCCCTGGACCAGTTTCGGGCGCTTGCGCCCATTGCACACCAACGCGGTGATCTTCGCCTTCGGCGGTTGTGCACTGTTTGCCTCGTCCTTTTACGCAGTGCAACGTACCTGCCAGGCAACCCTGTTCGCGCCGAAGATCGCCATGTTTACCTTTTGGGGTTGGCAACTGGTGATTTTGCTGGCTGCCATCAGCTTGCCGCTGGGCTACACCAGCTCCAAGGAATACGCCGAGCTTGAGTGGCCGATCGATATCCTGATCACCATCGTCTGGGTCGCTTATGCCATCGTGTTCTTCGGCACGATCATGAAGCGCAAGACCAAACACATTTACGTGGGCAACTGGTTCTTCGGCGCATTTATCGTGACCGTGGCCATCTTGCACATCGTCAACAACCTGGAAATCCCGGTCAGCTTCACCAAGTCCTACTCGCTGTACGGTGGTGCGACTGACGCCATGGTGCAGTGGTGGTACGGCCATAACGCTGTGGGCTTTTTCCTGACGGCCGGCTTTTTGGGGATGATGTACTACTTCGTGCCGAAACAGGCCGAACGTCCCATCTATTCCTATCGCCTGTCGATCGTGCACTTCTGGGCCCTGATCACCCTTTACATCTGGGCCGGCCCGCACCACTTGCACTACACCGCACTGCCGGACTGGGCCCAGTCACTGGGCATGGTGATGTCCCTGATTCTGCTGGCGCCAAGCTGGGGCGGCATGATCAACGGCATGATGACCCTGTCGGGCGCCTGGCATAAATTGCGCAGCGACCCGATCCTGCGTTTCCTCGTGGTGTCCCTGGCGTTCTACGGCATGTCGACCTTCGAAGGACCGATGATGGCGATCAAGACCGTCAACGCCCTCTCCCACTACACCGACTGGACCATCGGCCACGTACACGCCGGGGCATTGGGCTGGGTGGCGATGATTTCCATCGGCGCGCTGTATCACATGATCCCGAAAATTTTCGGTCGCCCGCAGATGTACAGCATGGGCCTGATTAACGCGCACTTCTGGCTAGCCACTATCGGCACAGTGCTTTACATCGCCTCGATGTGGGTCAACGGCATCGCCCAGGGCCTGATGTGGCGCGCAGTCAACGAAGACGGCACGCTGACCTACTCCTTCGTCGAAACCCTGGTGGCCAGCCATCCGGGCTATGTCGTGCGCCTGATCGGCGGCGCGATTTTCTTCAGCGGCATGTTGCTGATGGCATACAACACTTGGCGCACCGTGCGTAACGCCGAGCCCGCTGAAGTCGTAGCCGCCGCGCAGATGGCCTGAGGAGTTCGCCATGAAACACGAAATCGTTGAAAAAAATATCGGCCTGATGCTGTTGCTGATGATTCTCTGTGTGAGTGTCGGCGGCCTGACGCAAATCGTCCCGCTGTTCTTTGAGGATGTCACCAATACCCCGGTCGAAGGCATGAAGCCTTATACCGCGCTGCAACTGGAAGGTCGTGACATCTACATTCGCGAAGGCTGCGTGCAATGTCACTCGCAGATGATTCGTCCGTTCCGGGCCGAGACCGAGCGCTATGGCCATTACTCGGTCGCCGGTGAAAGTGTCTGGGATCACCCGTTCCTGTGGGGTTCCAAGCGTACCGGGCCGGATCTGGCGCGGGTCGGCGCCCGCTACTCGGATGACTGGCACCGCGCGCATCTGTACAACCCGCGCAACGTCGTACCCGAGTCGAAAATGCCCGCCTACCCGTGGCTGGTCTCCGAACCGGTGGATGACAGCCATACCCAGAAAAAACTCGAAGTGATGCGCACCCTGGGCGTGCCTTACACCGACGAAGACATCGCCAATGCCAGACAGTCGGTACAGGGCAAGACCGAAATGGACGCGCTGGTGGCCTACCTGCAAGTGCTCGGCACTGCCATCAAGAGCAAGAGGTGAGCCATGTTTGACATGAGTAGTGGAATGATCCGCGGCCTGGGCACTGTGGTGGTGGCGGTGGCGTTTATCGGCCTGGCGCTGTGGGTATTCAGCCCGCGGCGCAAGTCGGAGTTCGAAGACGCGACCCTGCTGCCATTCAAAGACGATCCAGAGGCGATCAAACACGTCGAGCAAGAACAAGCGTCTAGGAGTAATAAGCAATGACCACCTTCTGGAGTGTTTATATCTGCGTGCTGACCATTGGCACGCTGATCGGCCTGACCTGGCTGTTGATCAGTACCCGCAAGGGGGAAAGAAAAAGCGAAACCGTCGAGACCATGGGCCACAGTTTTGACGGCATCGAGGAGTACGACAACCCGCTGCCACAATGGTGGTTCATGTTGTTCGTCGGCACGCTGGTGTTTGGTGTGGGCTATTTGATCCTTTACCCGGGCCTTGGCAACTGGAAAGGCCTGCTGCCGGGTTACGAGGATGGCTGGACAGGGGTGAACGAGTGGCAAAAGGAGATGGACAAGGCAGACGCCAGGTTTGGCCCCATTTTCGCCAAATACGCCGCCATGCCGGTTGAGCAAGTGGCCCAGGATCCCCAGGCACTGAAAATGGGCGGTCGTCTGTTTGCCTCCAATTGCTCTGTGTGCCACGGCTCGGATGCCAAGGGCGCCTTCGGCTTCCCCAACCTGGCCGACAACACCTGGCGCTGGGGCGGCGATGCCGACACCATTAAAACCACGATCATGGGCGGACGCATCGCTGCAATGCCGGCCTGGGGCCCGGTACTGGGTGACGAGGGCGTGAAGAACGTTGCCGCCTATGTGCGCCACGATCTGGCCGGCCTGCCTT
Organism: Pseudomonas sp. TMW22089; assembly: GCF_022496645.1. NCBI lineage: Bacteria > Pseudomonadati > Pseudomonadota > Gammaproteobacteria > Pseudomonadales > Pseudomonadaceae > Pseudomonas > Pseudomonas sp. TMW22089. Next base: position 18,204 of record NZ_SCFG01000018.1, on the reverse strand, counting down.
TGCCCCAGGGCACGACCGTGGATCTGGTGGCTGGCAAGCAAGCCTTCGAAACCACCTGCGTGGCGTGCCACGGTGCCAACGGTAAAGGCATGCCACTGATGGGCGCGCCGGATCTGACGGTGCCAGCGGGCTTTATTTACGGCACCAGCCTGGCGCAATTGCAGCAAACCATTCGCCATGGCCGCCAGGGCCACATGCCGGCGCAGAACGAGTTGCTGGGTAACGACAAGGTGCAATTGCTGGCTGCGTATGTGTTCAGCTTGTCCCATGGTAATCAAGAGGAAAAAACAGCCGAATAATTACCAGACATTTCCTGCCGCATCATTTTGGTGCGGCAGTTCCCGCCTAAAAGCGCGACCAAGTGTCGCACCTCTTTTTAGTCCGCCGTTGCTCTCCCGCCATTCAGGACTAAGCTCAAATTCTCAGTGATCCCGGGGTCACCAGTTTCACGTCAAGTGAATTTAATCGGTAAGTTGAAGGGTGCAGTTACAGGCCACACTGGTGGGTTTACAACGGCTATCGTTGATTGCGATCTTCGCCATCAAGTTGCCATGACTGCCCCCCTCCCGGTTTTGCCCTGCCCGGCCCTTTCATTTTTGCCTTCCACGGGGTGTTTTGTTGGCGGTCGACTTGACCCTACTGCACGCATGGAAAGGCCGCAGAATAAGCGTTGGAACGCATTGACCGAGGTCAAGCCGCGTTGCAATACCCCTACGTTTTATACATACTTGCGACCGATTTTTACTCCTAATAAAACACCAAAACCGTGGAACCTTAGAATGAGCACAGCAATCAGTCCGACTGCTTATAACTATAAGGTAGTCCGCCAGTTCGCCATCATGACGGTGGTCTGGGGGATCCTTGGCATGGGGCTCGGGGTTTTTATCGCGTCACAGCTTGTGTGGCCTGAATTAAACCTTGGTCTTGAGTGGACAACCTTTGGCCGTCTGCGTCCCCTGCATACCAATCTTGTGATTTTTGCCTTCGGTGGCTGTGCATTGTTTGGTACCTCGTACTACGTCGTGCAGCGCACCTGCCAGACACGCCTGATCTCCGACGCCCTGGCTGCCTTCACCTTCTGGGGCTGGCAGGCGGTCATTATCGGCGCGATCATCACGTTGCCGCTGGGCTACACCACAACCAAGGAATACGCAGAGCTGGAATGGCCCCTGGCTATCCTGCTGGCCATCGTCTGGGTGGTCTACGGTATTGTGTTCTTCGGCACCATTACCAAGCGCAAAACCAAGCACATCTATGTAGGTAACTGGTTCTACGGTGCATTCATTGTCGTCACGGCAATGCTGCACATCGTCAACCACGCGTCCCTGCCGGTGAGCTTCTTCAAGTCCTACTCGGCTTACGCCGGTGCGACTGACGCCATGATCCAGTGGTGGTACGGCCACAACGCTGTAGGTTTCTTCCTGACTACAGGCTTCCTGGGCATGATGTACTACTTCGTGCCGAAGCAGGCCGAGCGTCCGATCTACTCGTATCGTCTGTCGATCGTGCATTTCTGGGCCCTGATTACCCTCTACATCTGGGCCGGCCCGCACCACTTGCACTACACCGCTCTGCCGGACTGGGCCCAGTCGCTGGGCATGGCAATGTCGATCATCCTGCTGGCTCCAAGCTGGGGCGGCATGATCAACGGCATGATGACCCTGTCGGGCGCCTGGCATAAATTGCGCACCGACCCGATCCTGCGCTTCCTCGTGGTGTCCCTGGCCTTCTACGGCATGTCGACCTTCGAGGGCCCGATGATGGCAATCAAGACCGTCAACTCGCTGTCGCACTACACCGACTGGACCATCGGCCACGTACACGCCGGGGCACTGGGCTGGGTAGCGATGATTTCGATCGGTGCCATGTACCACATGATCCCGCGCATCTATGGCCAGAAGCAGATGTACAGCACCAGCCTGATCAACACGCACTTCTGGCTGGCGACTATCGGTACCGTGCTTTACATCGCTTCGATGTGGGTCAACGGCATCACCCAGGGCCTGATGTGGCGCGCAATCAACGACGATGGCACCCTGACCTACTCGTTCGTGGAAGCACTGCAAGCCAGCCATCCTGGCTTTATCGTTCGCGCCATCGGCGGGGCTATCTTCGCCAGCGGCATGCTGTTCATGGCCTACAACGTGTTCCGTACCGTACGCGCCTCGAACCCGGTAGAAGCTGAAGCAGCGAGCAAAATCGCTGTAGTTGGAGCCCACTGATGAAGCACGAAACAATCGAGAAGAATATTGGCCTGATGGCCTTCTTCATGGTCATCGCCGTGAGCATCGGTGGTCTGACCCAAATCGTTCCGCTGTTCTTCCAGGACGTGACCAATACCCCGGTTGAAGGCATGAAGCCGCGTACCGCTCTTGAGCTGGAAGGTCGCGACATCTACATCGCCAACGGCTGTGTGCAATGTCACTCGCAGATGATCCGCCCGTTCCGCGCAGAAACAGAGCGTTATGGCCACTACTCGGTAGCCGGCGAAAGCGTCTGGGATCACCCGTTCCTGTGGGGCTCCAAGCGTACCGGGCCGGACCTGGCCCGGGTTGGCGGTCGTTACTCCGATGACTGGCAGCGTGCACACCTGTACAACCCGCGCAACGTGGTCCCCGAGTCGATCATGCCTGCCTATCCGTTCCTCGTAGAACGCAAGCTGGACGGCAAGGACACGGCGAAAAAAATGGAAGTCTTGCGCGTGCTCGGCGTTCCTTACACCGACGAAGATATCGCCGGGGCCAAGGATGCAGTGAAAGGCAAAACCGAAATGGACGCGCTGGTGGCCTATCTCCAGGGCCTGGGCACCATCATCAAAAGCAAACGGTGATCTAGATGGATATCGGGATGATTCGTGGCCTGGGCACTGTCGTCGTGATGGTGGCTTTTATCGGTTTGGCATTGTGGGTTTTCAGTCCGCGACGCAAGTCGGAGTTTGATGACGCAACCTTATTGCCGTTCAAGGATGATCCCGAAGCCATCAAGCACGTAGAGCAAGAGCAAGCTTCTAGGAGTAACAAAGAATGACTACGTTCTGGAGTCTGTACGTCACAGTCCTCAGTCTGGGTACCATCTTCGCCTTGACCTGGTTGTTGCTGGCCACCCGCAAGGGCCAACGCAGCGAGCAGACTGACGAGACAGTTGGGCACTCTTACGACGGGATTGAAGAGTACGACAACCCGATGCCGAAATGGTGGTTCATGCTGTTCATCGGCACCATCATCTTCGCCCTCGGCTACCTGGTGCTGTACCCGGGCCTGGGTAACTGGAAAGGCCTGCTGCCGGGCTACGAGTACCTGGACACCAAAGAGAAGACCGCGTTTGCCAATGGCCAGACAGGCTGGACCGGTGTTCACGAGTGGGAAAAGGAAATGGCTAAATCGGACGCTAAATTTGGTCCGATCTTCGCCAAATTCGCCGCCATGCCCATTGAGGAAGTGGCCAAAGACCCGCAAGCACTGAAGATGGGTGGCCGCCTGTTTGCCTCCAACTGCTCGGTGTGCCACGGTTCCGACGCCAAAGGCGCCTATGGCTTCCCTAACCTGACCGACGCCGACTGGCGCTGGGGCGGTACACCGGCAGACATCAAGGCCACCATCATGGGCGGTCGCCACGCCATCATGCCGGGCTGGTCCGAAGTGATCGGCGAGCAAGGCGTCAGCGACGTGGCCGCCTATGTCCTGACCGGCCTGGACGGCCGCAAGCTGCCGGAAGGCGCGAAAGCCGACCCTGCCAAGGGCAAGGAACTGTTCGCGACCAACTGTGCGGTTTGCCACGGTCCGGAAGGCAAGGGCAACCCGTTGATGGGCGCACCGAACCTGACCCACCCGGGTGCATTCATCTACGGTTCGAGCTTCGCTCAATTGCAACAGACCATCCGTTACGGCCGTCAGGGCCAGATGCCTGCACAGGCCGACCTGCAAGGGAACGACAAGGTTCACCTGCTGGCGGCCTACGTTTACAGTCTGTCCCATGGCGATGACGCCAAGGCAGCCGAGTAAACCAGGGTTGTAACTGCTGCAGAAAACGGCCCCGCCAACCCACGTTGGCGGGGCCGTTTTATTACAGCCGTGCTTTCGCTGGACGCCACCATTGCCCGGTGCGCAATTGCCCTGCACTTGAACCGCGACCCCAAGTCAATTGATCCATGTCACGACTTGTTACATCTCCTATACCAAGTTGGTGATTTCCGGAACGCGACCAAAGGTCGCACCCTTGAGCTAGAGTCACAGGCGTATCATTACGCCACTGCAACACCTTCTGACCGCGGTCGGCATGTACTGACCGAGGCATTTTCCACTGCCGTGGGACGCACTAATGAGCAATCAGATTCCTGTACACAACGTCACGCCGCCTGCCAAAAAACCTGGTGACAGCGTCGATTTGTATGCCTCCCGGGAAAAGATCTACACCCGGGCCTTTACCGGTATTTTCCGCAACCTGCGCATCGCCGGTGGCGCCGTGCTGTTCCTGCTGTATTTCGGTACGGTATGGCTCAACTGGGGTGGGCACCAGGCCGTCTGGTGGAACCTTCCCGAGCGTAAATTCTTTATTTTTGGCGCCACCTTCTGGCCACAGGATTTCATCCTGCTCTCCGGGCTGCTGATCGTCGCGGCCTTTGGCCTGTTCTTTATTACCGTGTATGCAGGTCGCGTGTGGTGTGGCTACACCTGCCCACAAAGCGTCTGGACCTGGGTTTTCATGTGGTGCGAGAAGGTCACTGAAGGTGACCGCAACCAGCGCATCAAGCTCGATAAGGCGCCAATGAGCGCCAACAAGTTCCTGCGCAAATTCAGCAAGCACAGCCTGTGGCTGCTGATCGGTTTTGTCACCGGCATGACCTTTGTCGGTTACTTCTCGCCGATACGCGAACTGGTATTCGATTTCTTTACCGGCCAGGCTGATGGCTGGGCTTACTTCTGGGTCGGCTTTTTCACCCTCGCCACCTACGGCAACGCCGGCTGGCTGCGCGAGCAGGTGTGCATTTACATGTGCCCGTATGCCCGCTTCCAGAGCGTGATGTTCGACAAGGACACGCTGATCGTTTCGTACGACCCGCGGCGCGGCGAAGTCCGCGGCCCGCGCAAAAAAGACACTGATTACAAGGCCCAAGGCCTGGGTGACTGCATCGACTGCACCATGTGCGTGCAGGTATGCCCGACCGGGATCGACATTCGTGACGGCCTGCAGATTGAATGCATCGGCTGCGCCGCCTGTATCGATGCCTGCGACAGCATCATGGACAAAATGAACTATCCTCGCGGCCTGATCAGCTACACCACCGAGCACAACCTGTCGGGCCAGAAAACCCACAAGTTGCGTCCGCGCCTGCTTGGCTATGCACTGGTGTTGCTGACCATGATGGGTCTGCTGGCAGCTGCGTTCTATACCCGTACCCTGGTGGGGTTCGACGTCAGCAAAGACCGCGTGCTCTACCGCGAAAACGCTGAAGGACGGATCGAAAACGTCTACAGCCTGAAGATCATGAACAAGGATCAGCAAGACCACACCTATGTGCTGGAGGCCACAGGCCTGCCGGACCTGAAGCTGCAAGGCAAACGCGAAATCAGGGTCGCCGCGGGCGATATCGTCAGCCTGCCGGTCGAGCTCTCGATTGCTCCGGAGCAGCTGCCGTCCAGCACCAACGAAGTGTTCTTCATCCTCAAGGATGCCGATCACAACGACATCAGCGTCAAAGCCAAGAGCCGCTTCATCGGCCCACAAATCAGATAAGAGAAGAGAACCTGCCATGCCCGCAGCAAACGCCTCCAGCCCTTGGTACAAGCATCTTTGGCCGTGGATCATCATTGCCATTCTCGCCTGCTCGGTGACGTTGACCCTGTCCATGGTGACCATTGCCGTGAACAACCCGGACAACCTGGTCAACGACAACTACTACGAAGCCGGCAAAGGCATTAACCGCGCACTTGACCGCGAACTGCTGGGCCAGACTCTGCAGCTCAAGGCCAAGCTGCGGCTGGACGAAATGACCGGCGAAGTGGTGCTGCTGCTTGATGGCAACAGCAAGCCGAAGGTACTGGAACTGAATCTGATCTCGCCGACCCAACCCGAGAAAGACCGCAAGATCAGCCTCAGCCAGAGTGAATCAGAGCCGGGCCGTTACATCGGCCAGCTGGATGACAAAATCGAAGGCCGGCGCTTTGTTGAGCTGCTGGGCGTTGAAGACGGCAAAACCTGGCGCCTGTTTGAAGAAGAGCTGGTGGGCCATGACAAAGACCTGCTGCTGGGCGACGAGCCGCTTCAGGGCGCTGAAGTGCACAAGACCAATTAACCCCATTGCGCGCCAGCCCGTTCCCGCACCTGCAGGGGCGGGCCGGAGCGCAATGTCGCAGTTCCGGCGACACCCTCTCGCGAAAGACCGCCATGACCTCTCCCGTTCCCTGCTATCACTGTGCCCTGCCCGTCCCGCCCGGCAGCCGCTTTACTGCCGTTGTTCTGGGCCAGACCCGCGAGTTCTGCTGCCCTGGTTGCCAGGCGGTGGCCGAGGCGATCGTGGCCGGCGGCCTGGAAAGCTATTACCAGCATCGCAGCGAAGCCTCTGCCAACCCCCAGGCATTACCCGTGCAACTGGTGGAAGAGCTGGCTCTGTATGACCGCGCCGATGTGCAAAAACCCTTTGTCCGGCATGAAGGCGAACAGGCCGAAACCACCCTGCTGATCGAAGGCATCAGTTGCGCCGCCTGTGGCTGGCTGATTGAAAAACATCTGCGGCGCCTGCCTGCCGTGAGCGAAGCCCGCCTCAATCTGTCCAACCACCGTTTGCATGTGCGCTGGGCTGACAGCCAGTTGCCGCTGAGTGAAATCCTCAGCGAACTGCGGCACATCGGTTATGCCGCGCACCCGTATCAGGCAGACAGGGCAACGGAACAACTGGCCAGTGAAAATCGCCTGGCTTTGCGCCAGCTGGGTGTCGCCGGACTGCTGTGGTTCCAGGCGATGATGGCGACCATGGCCACCTGGCCGGAATTCAACATTGATCTCAGCCCCGAGATGCACACCATCCTGCGCTGGGTTGCACTGTTTCTGACAACACCCATCGTGTTTTACAGCTGCACGCCTTTTTTCAAAGGCGCCATGCGTGATCTGCGCACCCGCCATCTGACCATGGATGTGTCGGTTTCGCTGGCCATCGGCGGCGCCTATATCGCCGGCATCTGGACTGCCATTACCGGAGTCGGCGAGCTGTATTTCGATGCGGTGGGCATGTTCGCCCTGTTTTTGCTGGCCGGGCGCTACCTGGAACGCCGCGCCCGGGAACGCACTGCCGCCGCCACCGCACAACTGGTCAACCTGCTGCCGGCGTCCTGCTTGCGATTGAGTGATGACGGCCAGAGCGAGCGCATTCTGCTGAGCGAACTCAAAGTCGGTGACAAGGTGCTGGTGCACCCCGGCGCGATTCTTCCGGCCGACGGCAAGATCCTGCAAGGCCAGTCCAGCATCGACGAGTCTCTGCTGACCGGCGAATACCTGCCACAGGCACGCCGGACTGGTGATGCGGTCACCGCCGGCACCCTGAATGTCGAAGGCGCACTGACCGTCGAGGTTCTGGCCCTGGGCCAGGACACGCGCCTGTCCGCCATCGTGCGCCTGCTGGACCGGGCCCAGAGCGAAAAACCGCGCCTGGCCGAGATCGCTGACAAAGCGGCGCAGTGGTTCCTGCTGTTTTCCTTGCTCGCTGCCGTGGCGATTGGCCTGCTGTGGTGGCAACTCGATCCGTCACGGGCGTTCTGGATCGTCCTGGCGATGCTGGTAGCCACCTGCCCTTGCGCCCTGTCACTGGCGACCCCCACCGCGCTCACCGCGGCCACCGGCACTCTGCACAAGCTGGGCCTGTTGCTGACCCGCGGCCATGTGCTCGAAGGGCTGAACCAGATCGACACGGTGATCTTCGACAAGACAGGGACCCTGACCGAAGGCCGGCTGACCTTGCGCTCGATTCGCCCCCTGGGCGAACTGGACAGCGATCAGTGTCTGGCCCTGGCGGCGGCCCTCGAGAACCGCTCGGAACACCCGATCGCCCGCGCGTTCGGCCGCGCTGCACAAGCCGCCGAACAGGTACACAGCACACCAGGCCGGGGCCTTGAAGGCCTGGTGGGTGACCGCCAGTTACGCATCGGCCAGCCGGACTTTGTCTGCGAACTGAGCCTCTGCCCGGTGCCGCCGATGCCGGATGAGCCCGGGCAATGGCTGTTGCTGGGTGATACCGCCGGCGCGCTGGCCTGGCTGGTGCTCGACGACCATCTGCGCGACGACGCTCCCGCGCTACTGGCGGCCTGCAAGGCGCGGGGCTGGCGCACGCTGCTGCTCTCGGGGGACAGCTCGCCGATGGTGGCCAGTGTGGCCGCCGAGCTGGGTATCGATGAGGCCCGGGGCGGCTTGCGCCCGGATGACAAACTGCAGGTCTTGCAGCAACTGCACGCCCAGGGCCGCAAGGTGTTGATGCTCGGTGACGGGGTCAACGATGTGCCGGTGCTGGCCGCTGCCGATATCAGCGTGGCCATGGGCTCGGCCACTGACCTGGCCAAAACCAGTGCCGATGCGGTATTGCTCTCCAATCGCCTGGATGCCCTGGTGCAAGCCTTCAGCCTGGCCCGCCGCACACGGCGGGTAATCATCGAAAACCTGCTCTGGGCCGGCCTGTACAATGGCCTTATGCTGCCTTTTGCGGCACTGGGCTGGATCACGCCGATCTGGGCTGCCATCGGCATGTCGATCAGCTCGTTGACCGTGGTACTCAATGCCTTGCGCCTGACCCGCATGCCCCGACAGGCCCATGCCCGGCCTGCGTCACAACCCCGTCCGCTGCCGATCTGAACCGGACGCCTGGAGTATTTATGCCAGCGCTTTACATCATGATTCCCGCGGCCTTGCTGATTGTCGCAATCGCCATCTACATCTTCTTCTGGGCAGTGGACAGCGGCCAGTACGATGACCTCGACAGCCCGGCCCACAGCATCCTGTTTGACGACCAGGACCCGAAACATACAGCGGCCGTCGAAGAAGCCAGGCTGCATCACCCGGAGTCGGAGCAGGACACCGACAGCAAGGCCCCACCCCATGTTTGAGCTAGCGCCACTACTGGTTTCGGCCGTGATTCTGGGCCTGCTCGGGGGCGGCCATTGCCTGGGCATGTGCGGCGGCCTGATGGGGGCATTGACCCTGGCCATCCCCAAAGAGCAACGCAGCCGCCGCTTCAGGCTGCTACTGGCCTATAACCTGGGGCGAATCCTCAGTTACGCCGCAGCAGGTTTGCTGCTGGGGCTCGCCGGATGGGCGGTGGCCAACAGTCCGGCGGCGATGTACATGCGCATCCTCGCCGGGTTGCTGCTGATCTGCATGGGCTTGTACCTGGCCGGCTGGTGGAGCGGCCTGACCCGCATCGAAAGCCTGGGACGCGGCCTGTGGCGGCATATCCAGCCCGTTGCCAACCGCTTGCTGCCCGTATCGAGCCTGCCCCGGGCATTGCTGCTGGGCGCGCTGTGGGGCTGGCTGCCATGTGGCCTGGTCTACAGCACGCTGATCTGGTCGGCCAGCCAGGGCAGCGCGATCGACAGTGCACTGCTGATGCTGGCATTCGGGCTTGGTACCTGGCCCGTGCTGCTGGCGACCGGCCTGGCTGCCGAGCGTGTCACGGCACTGCTGCGTAAGCGCAGCGTACGCATGGCCGGGGGCTTGCTGGTGATCCTGTTCGGCATCTGGACCCTGCCCGGCCCCCATCAGCACTGGTTGATGGGGCACTAGCCCAGTCACTTGTGCGAGCGCTTGCCGGCGATACAGGCAACGCAGCCCAACTGGATGACCTCACCGATACCATCGCCAGCAAGCTGGCTCCCACAATAGCTGTGCAACCCCCCAGGACACTCTGTGGGTGCTGGATGACCTGATTGTGCAACCCCAAGGAACACACTGTGGGAGCTGGCTTGCCAGCGATACAGGCAACGTAGCCCAACTGCTTGACCTCACCGATACCATCGCCAGCAAGCTGGCTCCCACAATAGCTATGCAACCGGGAGGGATACTCTGTGGGAGCTGGATGACCTGATTGTGCAACCCCAAGGAACACACTGTGGGAGCTGGCTTGCCAGCGATACAGGCAACACAGCCCAACTGCATGACCTCACCGATACCATCGCCAGCAAGCTGGCTCCCACAATAGCTGTACAACCCCCAAGGACACTCTGTGGGTGCTGGATGACCTGATCTCCCACAGCAACTGCGCAACCCCAAGAGACACTCTGTGGGAGCTGGCTTGCCAGCGATATAGGCAACCCAGTTCAACTGGATGACCTCACCTCCCCCAGCAGCTGTGCAACCTCAAGGAACACACTGTGGGAGCTGGCTTGCCAGCGATGCAGGCAACGCAGCCCAACTGCTTGACCTCACCGATACCATCGCCAGCAAGCTGGCTCCCACAATAGCTGTGCAACCCCCAAGGACACTCTGTGGGAGCTGAATGACCTCAGCTCCCATAACAGCTGTGCAACCCCGAGGGACACTCTGTGGGAGCTGGCTTGCCGGCGATGCAGTACACGCCGCCATTGATACAAATCAAGGCCATCCAAATCCCGAGCCCCTAGACTCCAGCGCATTGCCAACCATCCCAGGGGAATGCCCGCATGCTCGACGCCATTCGTTGGGACTCAGATTTGATTCGCCGCTATGACCTGGCCGGCCCGCGCTATACCTCATATCCGACAGCCATGCAGTTCACTGATCAGGTCAGTACTTTCGATCTGCTGCACGCCCTGCGCGAAAGCCGCAAGGCGTCGCGGCCGTTGTCGCTGTATGTACACGTGCCGTTCTGCGCCAATATTTGCTACTACTGCGCCTGCAATAAAGTGATCACTAAAGACCGTGGCCGGGCGCAGCCTTATTTGCAGCGACTGGAGCAGGAAATCCGCCAGGTCGCCTGCCACCTCGACCCCAGACAAACCGTCGAGCAACTGCACTTTGGCGGAGGAACGCCGACCTTTCTCAGCCACGCCGAATTGCGCCAACTGATGGCCAGCCTGCGCGAAAACTTCACCTTGCTGGACGACGACTCCGGCGATTACGGCATCGAAATCGACCCCCGGGAAGCCGACTGGTCGACCATGGGCCTGCTGCGCGAGCTGGGGTTCAATCGCGTCAGCATTGGCCTGCAAGATCTCGACCCCCAGGTACAGCGAGCGGTCAATCGCCTGCAAAGCCTGGAAGAAACCCGTGCCGTGATCGATGCTGCGCGCACCCTGCAGTTTCGCTCGATCAATATCGACCTGATCTACGGCCTGCCCAAGCAAACCCCCGAAGCCTTCGCACAAACCATCAACGAAGTGATCAGCCTGCAGCCGGATCGTTTGTCGGTGTTCAATTACGCGCACTTGCCAGAGCGCTTCATGCCGCAACGGCGGATCAATACCAGCGATCTGCCCTCGCCTGCCGCCAAACTGGAAATGCTTGAGCGCACCATCGCCCAGCTGACAGCTGCCGGCTATCGCTATATCGGCATGGATCACTTCGCTCTGCCGGACGACGAACTGGCCATCGCCCAGGAAGAAGCCACCCTGCAACGCAACTTCCAGGGTTACACCACCCACGGTCATTGCGACCTGATCGGCCTCGGCGTATCAGCCATCAGCCAGATCGGCGAGCTGTACTGCCAGAATGACAGCGACATCACCCAGTATCAGCGCACCCTGGCCAGCGGCCAGCTCGCCACTGCCCGTGGCCTGCTGTGCAATCAGGATGACCGGATCCGGCGCGAGGTGATTCAACAAATCATCTGCAATTTGAACTTGCCGTTCGCCCACATAGAGCAAGTATTCAATATTGATTTTCGAGGCTATTTTGCCCAGCAGTGGCCTGCCCTGCAGAGAATGGCCGCCGATGGCCTGATCACCCTGGACCATGAGCAATTGACCGTACTGCCCGCCGGGCGGCTGTTGGTGCGCTCGGTGTGCATGGTGTTTGATGGCTACCTGGAACAGGCCAGTCGGCAGCGATTTTCCCGGGTGATATAGGGAGCGCTCGCAACCGGTGATAACGCCCGCTAACTGGCCATCAGCGAAGAAGCCTTGAGCGCGTCCTCACCGCTCAAGTCTTTCATGGCTTTGACCAGGCTGGCATTGGCATTGAGCAATGCAGCACTCAAACCGGCAATTGCCGCCTGCAAGCCGGCGGCCTGAGCCTTGGCCTGCTCAGGATTCAAATTGCTGTTGGCCATGACTTGCTGCAGTTGAGCCTGCTTTTCAGCTATCTGCTTCTTGATCTCGCGAATCATCTTCAGAATTTTCTGAACCTGATCCGGCAAGCCGCTGCCTTCAATGTCGTCGTTCTGATCTTTCTGCGCTTTTGCCAACTTCATGGCCGCACCTGAAATCACCACTTTGACGCCCTCAGCGGGAGCTGCCGCCTGGCCAAGGCCCGTGTCCTCGTCGGCCACTGCGACATTCTGTCTGTTTATCGCAGGCGTGTTTATGGTCAACATGCCACTCTGACTAAGGCCAACTCCACCCATCGATGACATCTGACCTGCTCCCTGTGCTTAAGCCGTTACCGGGCTATCGGCACGGCTGCAGGTTACTTGAGTGAAGTGCACTGAATTGGCGCACTGGCCTCAGCCCCCTCCCTGGGGTAACCTTGCATCTTATGTGTGTTTTCCTATAAGGATTTAAGAAATGTCCGAGCCAGTAAAAGTGCGCGCTCATAGCCAGGCTCACTGCAAGGATTGCAGTCTCGCGCCTTTATGTTTGCCACTTTCGTTAAACCTGGAAGACATGGATGCGTTAGAGGAAATCGTCAAACGCGGTCGCCCATTGAAAAAAGGCGAATTTCTGTTTCGTCAGGGCGACCCGTTCGTCTCGGTCTACGCAGTACGCTCCGGCGCCCTCAAGACATTCAGCTTGAGTGACAGCGGCGAAGAGCAACTCACCGGTTTCCACTTGCCCAGCGAGCTGGTCGGTTTGTCAGGCATGGACACCGAATCCTATCCGGTATCTGCCCAGGCACTGGAAACCACGCCGGTTTGCGAAATTCCCTTCGAGCGTCTGGACGAGCTTTCGGTACAGCTGCCGCAACTGCGTCGCCAGCTGATGCGCATCATGAGCCGGGAAATTCGTGACGATCAGCAGATGATGTTGCTGCTGTCGAAAAAGACCGCTGACGAACGTATCGCGACCTTTCTGGTCAACCTGTCTGCCCGTTTCCGCGCCCGTGGCTTTTCGGCCAACCAGTTCCGTCTGAGCATGTCGCGCAATGAAATCGGCAATTACCTGGGCCTGGCAGTTGAAACGGTTTCCCGGGTATTTACCCGCCTGCAAGAAAACCAGCTGATCACCGCTGATGGCAAGGAAGTTCACATTCTTGACCCCATCAAGCTGTGCGCCCTGGCCGGTGGCTCGCTGGAAGTCTGAATCCGTCATTCATCGGGCTATACTGGCGAGCTAACGCACGCCAGGACAGCCCGATATGATCCGCGACGACTTTTGCCTCAAATCCTTGATTCGCCCAGTAATTGACTTCCCCAAAGCAGGGGTGATTTTTCGCGATATCACGCCGCTGTATCAATCCCCCCGCGCCATGCGCGTGATTGCCGATACCTTTATCGAACGCTACGTCGAGGCTGATTTCAGCCACATCGGCGCCATGGATGCCCGCGGCTTTTTGATTGGCTCGGTACTGGCGCATCAACTCAACAAGCCGCTGATCCTGTTTCGCAAGCAAGGCAAATTGCCCGCTGACGTTTTAGCCGAAGGCTATCAGACCGAATATGGCGAAGCGTTTCTCGAGGTTCACGCCGACAGCCTGTGTGAAGGCGACTCGCTGTTGATCGTCGATGACCTGATCGCTACGGGCGGGACCCTGATTGCCGCTGCCAATCTGGTGCGGCGCATGGGGGCACAGGTGTTTGAAGCCGCTGCGATTATTGATCTGCCACAACTGGGCGGGTCGAAACGCCTGCAGGAAATGGGCGTCCCGACCTTTTGCCTGACTGAATTTTCCCTGACAGAGTAAGGCCGTGTCGTCTGCTCGCCGGCAAGCTGATGCTTACAGAACGATCGGTCTGCGCCCGGAGAACGAGTGGGCCAGGGTTCCGCCGTCAACCAGTTCCAGCTCTCCACCCAGGGGTACACCGTGGGCGATGCGCGAAGCAATAAGGCCTTTGTTGCCGAGCAATTGCGCTATGTAATGTGCAGTAGCCTCGCCTTCGACCGTCGGGTTGGTGGCGAGGATCACCTCGGTGAAGGTGCCCTGTTCCGCGATGCGCGTCATCAGTTGCGGGATACCTATCGCCTCCGGCCCCAGGCCGTCCAGCGGCGACAAATGCCCTTTGAGCACAAAGTAACGACCGCGATAGCCGGTCTGCTCGACGGCATAGACATCCATCGGCCCCTCAACCACACAAAGCAGGGTGTCGTCTCGGCGCACATCGGCGCACTGCGGACACAAGTCATCCTCGGTCAGGGTCCGGCACAGACGGCAATGACCCACGCCCTCCATAGCCTGACTCAAGGCCAGCGCCAGACGCGAACCACCGCTGCGATCACGCTCAAGCAATTGCAGAGCCATGCGCTGTGCAGTCTTTTGACCTACGCCCGGCAAGGTGCGCAAGGCATCGATCAGTTGGCGAATCAGGGGACTAAAGCTCATAGGGAAAGGTCCGACAAAACAACGAGAGGCGGTTTATACCCGCGGTCCGGGCCAGCGTCAAATACCAGCAATCCCGTGCACCCGGGCAGCCTGCACCATTAATCAAAAACAGCCAGGCAAAAAAATGCCAGGCCCGGGGCCTGGCATTTTGTGCAGCGCCTTAGAACGGCAGCTTCATGCCTGGCGGCAGTTGCATGCCGGAGGTCACGCCGGACATTTTGTCCTGGCTATTGGCTTCGACCTTGCGCACGGCATCGTTGACTGCAGCCGCGAACAGGTCTTCCAGCACTTCACGGTCATCATCGCTGACGCCTTCAAGCAGAGCCGGATCAATGCTCACACGCTTGATGTCATGACGACCGGTCATGACCACAGTCACCATGTCGCCACCGGCTTTACCAGTGACTTCAGCATTGGCCAGTTCTTCCTGCATTTTGGCCATTTTTTCCTGCATCTGCTGCGCCTGCTTCATCAGGCCGGCCATGCCACCTTTCATCATGGGAATCACCTCAAACGTTATTTGGACAATGCACCCGCGGCCAAGAAACCTCGGGCTGTAAGTTTTTCCTGGCGTTATGAAGCCTGAGCCTCAACAACGTCCACAGGTTGAATCGTATCGTCACGGACTGCCGCACCGAATTGTTCAATCATTTGCTGCACCAGCGGATCGGCATAGATGGATTCTTCTGCCAGGCGCTGGCGCTCTGCACGAAAGCGCGAGGCGGCCTGGGCCGGGGTTTCCTGCTCCGGCTTGATCAGCTCGATAGTCACTTTGAGTGTGCGCTGATGATACTGGTTCAACGCATCATTGAGCCGGCGCTGCTGAGTCGCGTTAAACAACGCGCTGTGGGCCGGGTCCAGATGCAGCAACCAGTCATCACCATCAACCGAGATCAATGTGCAGTTGGCGCCAATGCTCGCCGTCATGCCCGATACCGGTAATTTGGGGAACATATTCAGCCATTCAAGGGCCAGCCCGGTCGCAGGCTCGGCAGCAGGCAATGGCTCGGGCTCAGGTGCAGGCTCGCCCCCATGCTCGCTGGCCAGTTCGTCAAGGTAGCTATAGGCCGCCGAGTCCATGTCCGGCTCAATGTAATCTTCGTCCAGCGGCGGCTCGTCATCGCGATCCAGGCCCGACAGCGCCGAGTCCACTTGCTCCAGCGTTGGCTCAGGTACAGGCGCGTCTTCCCACTGCGGCGCGTCCGGCACCACGCTGTCAGGCGTAGGCAACGGCATCGGTGGCAACTCGGGTTGTTCGCCCAGCGTATCGAGCATCGCTTGGGGCGCCAGCGGCTCTTCGATCACGGCAACAGCAGGCTCGTTCCACGGCAAGTCCACTACCGGCACTGCTGGCGCCCTGGGGGCCGCCACAGGTGCAGGTGCCGGCTCAGGCTCAGGCTCAGGCCTGGGCACTTCAACCACCGCCACAGCGGCAGGTGCAGGTGCAGCAACTACTGGCGCAACAGCGGTCGGGCCAGCCACGGTTTGGGCGGAATCAACTGTGGCCTGGCTGATCCCCACTGGCTTTAGCGGCTGACTCGGCGAGTCTGTCGCGTCTGCCGGACGGAAGGCCAGCATCCGTAGCAGGACCATTTCAAAACCGCCACGGGGGTCTGGTGCCAGCGGCAAATCACGCCGGCCGATCAGGCCCATCTGGTAATAAAACTGTACGTCTTCGGCAGGCAATACCTTGGCCAGGGCCAGTACGCGATCACGGTCGCCGTGGCCGTTGTCGACCCCCTCGGGCAACGCCTGGGCAATGGCAACGCGATGGAAGACGTTGAGGATTTCGGACAGGACGCCGTTCCAGTCCGGGCCCTGCTCGGCCAGATGGCGCACAGCCTCCAGCAGTCCCCGGGCATCGCCTTCGATCAAGGCGTGCAGCAGGTCAAACACCTGGCCGTGGTCGAGAGTACCCAGCATGGTGCGCACATCAGCCGCCAGCACCTTGCCTTCACCGAAGGCAATGGCCTGGTCGGTCAGGCTCATCGCATCACGCATCGAGCCGTCCGCAGCCCGACCCAGCAACCACAGCGCGTCATCTTCAAAGGGTACGTTTTCGACACTCAGCACATGGCTCAAGTGCTCGACTACCCGCTCGGGGGTCATGTTTTTCAGGGAGAACTGCAGGCAACGGGAAAGGATTGTCGCCGGCAGTTTCTGCGGATCGGTGGTAGCCAGGATGAATTTGACGTAGGGCGGCGGCTCTTCAAGGGTTTTGAGCAACGCATTGAAGGAGTGGCTGGAGAGCATGTGCACTTCGTCGATCAGGTAGACCTTGAAGCGCCCGCGGCTTGGCGCGTACTGCACGTTATCGAGCAGCTCGCGGGTGTCCTCGACCTTGGTCCGGCTCGCGGCATCGATTTCGATCAGATCGACAAAGCGCCCTTCGTCGATTTCGCGGCACACCGAACACGTTCCGCACGGGGTCGAGGTGATACCTGTCTCACAGTTCAGGCATTTGGCGATGATCCGCGCAATGGTGGTCTTGCCGACACCACGGGTACCGGTAAACAGGTAGGCGTGATGCAGGCGCTGACTGTCCAGGGCATTGATCAGAGCCTTGAGCACATGGGTCTGGCCGACCATTTCGCGGAACGAGCGCGGACGCCATTTACGTGCAAGAACCTGATAACTCATTGATAACCGTCGCGTCAGAAAAGCGGAAGGGGCTAATGCTAGCGGAGCAGGGGCAAAATTGCATCCGATGCGCACTTTAAACTGCTCATGCCGTACAGCCGCATATTTTATGCCGCGCACAAAAAGACATCGACCGCGGAATAAACGCCGGGACGGGCTTGAACAAAAGAGGCTGCTGAGGTTGTTTCTAATCACCCGTGTAAACACTTCGCACGGGCATTCATAAATCTTGGGTGTAGCCAGTATTGTCACACATGGCCTACCTGATACGTCGCAGAGCCTTCTACTACCTGAATCTCAGACTTCCGAAGCACCTTTTCCCGAGGTGTAACACTTTATGTCTGCGCATGAACCTCAGGTCCCGACAACCAGCAATTTTTCTTGCGTCTTCCTTAGCCCAACAAATCCACAGCCACTTGCTTGCCCCCCCCCCGCACAGTCTCTCCCTGCGGTCACTACGGGACCAATCCAACTCGCTTCTAAAACCTATAAACTGAAAACTATAGAATCGACTTTCCACCCACTCACTGCGGCTTAGAGGGTCAATTCGACAAGGATTCGTGGGCAGTCCACACAGTGATGTCGTTTTCAATCACCTGAACTTGAGAAGCACTGAATAGGTTTAAGTCAAGGATGACTACCTGATAGGTCTTATTGGTAAACCCACAACCTCCAACGAGCTTGTTCACTCCTTGGACGATGTACTGCAGCTGCGTGTCGTATGCTTCTTCCGAGGGGCAGACAAGCGATCCTTTCTTGAGTGTATTTGGAGCAGCTATTGCACTGACTGAATCGCCCCGGGTTTCCTAGACACTCTCCAGGCTCGCTGCGTAACGCTTTTCAAACTCTACCGGTGACAGCTGATTGTTGAAACTGTGGCGTCGTTTTGGGTTGTAAAACATCTCGATGTAATCG